>NZ_CAWMPM010000009.1:0-288080 GCF_963869435.1 Nocardia violaceofusca NBRC 14427 | reverse complement strand
CACTCACCATCTCCCAGATTTTCATCTGTTCGATCGGCGAGGCAACTTTTCCAGCTTAGCTCAACCATCGGACCCGAACCAAATCGGGGTCTCGGTCGAACCAGTGTGATCGTCAGGCGCTCCCCGTACTACCTCGTTGTCCCCTTGCCTTTCGGCCCGGGGTTGGTGTCCGTGTCGCTCTGACTTGAAATAAGTTACGTGGCGGTTGATTCCATGTCAAATCGCCTGGTCAGGAAGGTCTTTCGGATGTACGGCGGACTACGCCGGCGTGCCGACCCGTTTCACCTCGGCGCCCAGCGAGCGCAGGTTCTCGACGAAGTGGGGGTAGCCGCGGTCGATGTGGAAGACGTCGTGCACCTCGGTGACGCCGTCGGCGACGAGACCCGCGAGCACCAGACCCGCGCCGGCGCGGATATCGGACGACCACACCGGCGCACTCGACAGCCGCGGGATGCCGCGAACCACGGCGTGGTGGCCGTCGGTACGGGCGTCGGCGCCCAGGCGGATCATCTCCTCGACGAAACGGAAGCGCGCCTCGAAGATGTTCTCGGTGATCATCGACGTCCCGTCGGCGATGGTCGCCAGGCCGATCGCCATCGGCTGCAGATCGGTCGGAAAGCCCGGGAACGGCAGGGTGGAGAAATTCACCGCCCGCGGCCGCTCCGGTTGTTCCACCCGGAAACCGTTGGGTTCGAACGTGATTCGCGCGCCCGCCGAGCGCAGCTTGTCCAGCACCAGCGAGAGGTGTTTGGGATTCAAGCCGGTGACGCGCACGTCGCCCCTCGTCATCGCGGCGGCGATTCCCCAGGTCGCGGCCACGATCCGGTCGCCGATCACCTGATGGGTGGTGGGCACGAGTTTGCGCACACCGGAGATGGTGAGGACCGAGGTGCCGGCGCCGTCGATGCGGGCGCCCATCCGGGTGAGCATGGTGCACAGGTCGACGATCTCGGGTTCACGCGCGGCGTTGTCGATCACCGTCTCCCCCTCCGCGAGGACCGCGGCCATGAGGATGTTCTCGGTCGCACCGACGGACGGGAAATCCAGCCGGATCCGCGCGCCCTGCAGCTCGTCGGCGCGAGCGACCAGGCAGCCGTGCTCGATTTCGCTGGTCGCGCCGAGCAATCTCAGGCCGGCCTGGTGCATATCGAGCGGACGGGACCCGATCGCGTCGCCGCCGGGCAGGGCGACGACGGCGCGCTTACACCGCGCCATCAGCGGTCCGAGGACGCAGACCGAGGCGCGGAACTGGGTCACCGCCGGAAAGTCGGCGTGATACTTCGGCTCGGCCGGGGTGGTGATGGCGACCACCGATCCGTCCACGGTGACATCGCAGCCCAGACCACGCAGGACCTCCGCCATCAGCGGCACATCCAGGATGTCCGGGCAGTTGGTGATCGTCGTCGTGCCTTCGGCCAACAGGGCGGCGGCCATCAACTTGAGGACGCTGTTCTTCGCGCCACCCACTGAGACCTCGCCGACCAGCCGACTGCCCCCGGTCACCAGAAACCGTTCACTCACGGGGGCCAGCCTAACGGGAGGGCTGGTCGGTCGCGGCCGGTCCGCCGGTCTCCGATCCCCCGGGCCGCCACAGCACGTCACCGTCCGGGTTGGCCACCCGGCCGAGGATGAACAGCAGATCGGACAGCCGATTGAGGTATTTCGCGGGCAACACGCTGATGTCGTCCGGATGCGCGTCCACCGCCGCCCACGCCGCGCGTTCCGCCCGGCGCGCCACGGTGCGGGCCATATGCAGCAGCGCGGCCAACGGCGTGCCGCCGGGCAGGATGAACGAATTCAGCGGAGCGAGCTCGGCATTGAACTCGTCGCACCAGCGTTCCAGGCGATCGATATAGGACTGGGTGATCCGCAGCGGCGGATATTTCGGGTCCGGCACAACCGGGGTGGACAGATCGGCGCCGGCATCGAACAGATCGTTCTGCACTTGGCGCAGCACCTCGGCGATGCGCGCTTGCGGCTGTCCGAGGGCGAGTGCCACGCCGAGAGCGGCGTTGGTCTCGTCGCAGTCGGCGTAGGCGGCCAGTCGCGGATCGGTCTTCGGCACCCGGGAAAAGTCGCTCAGGCCGGTGGTGCCGTCGTCTCCGGTCCGGGTATAGATCTTGGTCAGATGCACACTCATGGCTGGTGACCACCTATTTCTGGGTCAACGCCCCGGGCGTCGCCGGATGCGTTCGGAGGGCCGTGATTCGACCCAGGACAGGAATGCCGTCAGCGCAGGGCGATCCAGGGCGAGTTCATAGCTGCCGTCACCGTCGGAGACCGCGATCACGACGATGTCGTCGGTCATGATGTCGTACTCGTCGCCCACCGGAGAACGCCGATCGACCACTTCGATGCCCAGCCGCCGGATGGTCGAATCCGGTCCCACCTTCAGGCTGGTGAGTTTGTAGAAGACGAGCCGGGATTCGCCGTAGCGAATCAGGCCGTGCCGCCACCCTTGACCACCCTGCGCCGGAAGTACGCGCAGAATCGCCGCGGTTCCACCTCGGCGCAACATGATCAGGCGATACAGCGACACCAGCGCTACGCCGACCAGCAGCAGCACCAGAATGATCAGAAGCACCATCCCGGTCCGCAATCCAGGTCCGTCCCTTCGCTTCGCCCCTGCGCCGTCGCCAGCGCCGTGCCATCCCCGAACAAGGCCGCTCCCGCAGCGAGTCTACAAACCAGGGCGCCGCGGCACACAGCCGGTACATCCGTTCCACAAACGAGGATATCGGCCGATTCGCCGATCCGGAGGAAGGTGATCAGAGGCACACTCGCACAAGGACATTCGAAGCCCATCCGGGTTGGCTGTGCATGGGGTTCACAATGGGCCCGTATTCGCAGGTTGCACTCGGCCCATGGTGACGCGCCCTGGACGGTCACCATCGCCAGGGCGTGGCCGGTCCCGGTCTCCTGGCCATAGTCGTCCGGCATTTCCAGGCCCTCTCGAACCGGCCGCAAACAGACCGCGCGGTGAACAGAAACGCCGTGTGGCGGCCCGGATATCCGGACCGCCACACGGTTGCGCTATTCGGTTCTCGCCCTGAGGCGTTCGCCTCAGGCGTTTATCGCTTCCACCGCGCGAATTCGCGCGGTCGCCGCATTCTGTTCCTGCTCCGAGGCATTCGGATCGGCCAGTACCGCGCGGGCGGCGTCGAGATCGATATCGCCCGCGAATTCCGCCGATTCGGCGAGAATCCGGACCGCCTCACCCGTGCACGAGAAGAAACCGCCGTGCACGGCCGCGACGATGCGCTCGCCCTCGGTGCTGTCGATGGTCACGATTCCGCCCTCGACCAGCTGGCCGAGCACGGGCTCGTGGCCGTGCAGAATACCGATCTGACCTTCCGTGGTCTGGGCGCTGACGAAACTCGCCGTCCCCGACCACAGCCGCCGCTCGATGGCGACCAGATCAACTGACATATCCGCCATGGTGGACTACTTCCCGGCGATCTTCTTCGCGGCCGCCTCGACGTCGTCCAGGCCACCGCAGGAGTTGAACGCCTGCTCCGGCAGGTGGTCGAATTCGCCCTTGCAGACCCGCTCGAAGTCGTCGATGGTCTGCTCCAGCGGCACGACCGAACCCGGCTGACCGGTGAACTTCTCGGCCACGATGAAGTTCTGGCCGAGGAACTTCTCCAGACGACGCGCCCGGCCGACGAGGACCTTGTCCTCTTCGGAGAGCTCGTCCATACCCAGAATCGCGATGATGTCCTGGAGTTCCTTGTACTTCTGCAGGATTCGCTTGACCTCGTTGGCCACCGCGAAGTGCCGCTCGCCGACGATCGAGGCCTCGAGGATTCGCGAGGTCGAGGTCAGCGGGTCGACGGCGGGGTAGATACCCTTCTGCGAAATCGGGCGGGAGAGCTCGGTGGTCGCGTCCAGGTGGGCGAAGGTGGTCGCCGGCGCCGGGTCGGTGTAGTCGTCGGCGGGGACGTAGATCGCCTGCATCGAGGTGATCGAACGACCACGGGTCGAGGTGATGCGCTCCTGCAGCTGACCCATCTCGTCCGCCAGGGTCGGCTGGTAACCGACGGCCGAAGGCATACGACCCAGCAGGGTCGAGACCTCGGAACCGGCCTGGGTGAAACGGAAGATGTTGTCGATGAACAGCAGCACGTCCTGACCCTGCACATCGCGGAAGTACTCCGCCATGGTCAGCGCGGACAGCGCGACGCGCATACGGGTGCCCGGCGGCTCGTCCATCTGGCCGAAGACGAGGGCGGTGTCCTGGAGGACGCCCATCTCCTCCATTTCCAGGTGGAGGTCGGTGCCCTCACGGGTGCGCTCACCGACGCCGGCGAACACCGACGTACCGGAGAACTCACGCGCGATACGGGTGATCATCTCCTGGATCAGAACGGTCTTGCCGACACCGGCACCACCGAACAGACCGATCTTGCCGCCCTTCACGTACGGGGTCAGCAGGTCGATGACCTTGATGCCCGTTTCCAGGATCTCGGTCTTACCCTCGAGCTGGTCGAAGGCGGGCGGCTGGCGGTGGATGCCCCACTGCTCGCCGTCGCGGCCCAGGCCCGGGGTGTCGAGGCAGTCGCCGAGGGCGTTGAACACGTGGCCCTTGGTGACGTCGCCGACCGGAACCGAGATCGGCTTGCCGGTGTCGGACACCGGGACGCCGCGAACCAGGCCGTCGGTCGGCTGCATCGAAATGGTGCGAACGATGTTGTCGCCCAGATGCTGCGCGACCTCGAGGGTCAGCGTCTTGGCCACCGACGGCAGGGTGACGTCGGCGTGCAGGGCGTTGAACAGCTCTGGGATGGCGCCGCGCGGGAACTCGACGTCCACCACGGGGCCGTTGACCCGGACGACGCGGCCTGTGCCAGCGCCCGCCCGGCTTGCGTTTTCTTGCGTGACAGCTGCGGTCATTTGTTCTCTTCCATGGGGGCTAGGGCTTAGTCGCGATCCGAGGACGCAGCCAGCGCGTTCGCGCCGCCGACGATTTCACTGATTTCCTGCGTGATGTTCGCCTGCCGGATCGAGTTCGCCTGGCGGGTCAGGGTATTGACCAGCTCGGTGGCGTTGTCGGTGGCAGCCTTCATTGCGGTGCGGCGCGCGGCCGACTCCGAGGCCGCGGCCTCGAGCAACGACGAGTAGATGCGGGTGTTGATGTACTTCGGCAGCAGGGCGCCGAGCAGCTTGTCCGCATCCGGTTCGAACTCGTAGAGCGAGGTGATCTTCGCGTCCGGCGAGTCGGTGAGCATGTCCTCGCCGAGTTCGAAGTTCTCGTCGACGAAGCTCACCTGGATCGGAGCGAGCCGGCGAACCTCGGGCACCTGCGACAGCATCGAGACGAAGCGGGTGTAGACGATGTGAATCTCGTCCACGCCCTCGATGGTCCCGGTGCCGCCCGGCCCCTCCACCTCGGTGTCGGAGCCCGCCATGAACACATCCACCAGGTGGTGGCATGCGGCCGACGCGTCGGTGTAGTGCGGCTGCTGCGAGAACCCGGTCCACGAACCGGCCAGCGGGCGGTTGCGGAAGGTGTAGTACGTCAGGCCCTTGCTGCCCATCACGTACAGCACCGGCTCCTTGCCCTCGGAGCGCAGCGTCGTGATCAGTTCCTCGGTGCGCTTGAGCACGTTGGAGTTGTAGCCACCACACATACCGCTGTCACTGGTGATCACCAGGATGGCGGCGCGGCGCGGAGTGGCCCGCTCGGTGAGCAGGGGGTGGTTGAGATTCGAGGAGGCACCGGCCAATTCGCCGAGCACCTTCGTGATCTCTTCCGCGTACGGCTTCGCGGCGGCCACCCGGGCCTGGGCCTTGCTGATTCGCGAGGTCGCGATCAGTTCCTGGGCCTTGGTGATCTTCTTGATCGAGCTCACGCCACGAATACGGGAGCGCAATTCACGCAAGTTCGCCATCAGCGGTTCACACTCCCTTCGCGTATCGAATTCGTAGGCATCGTCGGACCCGGCTTACTTCTCGACGTGCTTACGGGTGACCGACAGCGACTCGACCTCTTCGTGGTCCAGTTCACCGGCGCCGGCCTCGTTGACCACGCGGCTGCCGTCGGAGGCCAGGAAGCCCTGCTTGAAGCGCTCGGTCTCGGCCTTGATCGCGTCGGCGGGCTCGCCTTCGAGCCGCTTCGCGCCACCTTCGAGGGCGTCGAAGGAACCCTGCACCTTGTTGTGCAGGTGTTCGAGCAGCTCGGCGTTGAAGCGCCGCACGTCGCCGACCGGCACCGAATCGTAGTAACCGGCGTCGACCAGGTAGATCGAGACGATCTGGTCCTCGACCGCGACCGGCGAGTACTGATCCTGCTTGAGCAGCTCCACCCAGCGCGCACCGCGCTCGAGCTGGGCCAGGGAGGCGGCGTCCAGATCGGAGGCGAAGGCGGAGAACGCCTCGAGCTCGCGGTAGGAGGCCAGCTCCAGACGCAGCGAACCGGCGACCGTCTTCATGGCCTTGGTCTGCGCGGCGCCACCGACACGGGAGACGGAGGTACCGACGTTGATGGCCGGACGCACACCCTTGTTGAACAGGTCGGACTCGAGGAAGACCTGGCCGTCGGTGATGGAGATGACGTTGGTCGGAATGAACGCCGAGATGTCGTTGGCCTTGGTTTCGATGATCGGCAGACCCGTCATCGAACCGGCGCCCATCGCGTCGGACAGCTTCGCGCAACGCTCCAGCAGACGGGAGTGCAGGTAGAAGACGTCACCGGGGTACGCCTCACGGCCCGGCGGGCGACGCAGCAGCAGCGAGATGGCGCGGTAGGCCTCGGCCTGCTTGGACAGGTCGTCGAACACGATCAGGACGTGCTTGCCCTGGTACATCCAGTGCTGGCCGAGCGCGGAACCGGTGTAGGGCGCGAGCCACTTGAAACCGGCGGAGTCGGACGCGGGGGCGGCGACGATGGTGGTGTACTCCATCGCACCGTGCGCCTCGAGCGCGGACTTCACGCCGGCGATGGTGGAGCCCTTCTGGCCGATCGCGACGTAGATGCAGCGCATCTGCTTGGTCGGATCGCCGGACTCCCAGTTGGCCTTCTGGTTCAGGATGGCGTCGATGCAGACCGCGGTCTTACCGGTCTTGCGGTCGCCGATGACCAGCTGACGCTGGCCCCGACCGATGGCGGTCAGCGCGTCGATGGCGGTGATGCCGGTGGCCATCGGCTCCTCGACCGGCTGGCGCTCCAGCACGGTCGCGGCCTGCAGCTCCAGCACGCGGCGCTCGTCGGCCTCGATCTCGCCCAGGCCGTCGATCGGCTGGCCGAGGGGGTTGATGACGCGGCCCAGGAACTTGTCGCCGACCGGCACCGAGAGCACGTCACCGGTGCGGCGGACCTGCTGGCCCTCTTCGATGCCGTCGAACTCACCGAGGATGACCGCACCGATCTCGTCGGGGTCGAGGTTCAACGCGACACCCAGCACACCGCCGGGGAACTCGAGGATCTCGTTGGTCATCGCCGACGGCAGGCCACTGACGTGCGCGATGCCGTCACTGGTGTCGGTGACCGTGCCGATTTCCTCGATCGAGGTTTCGGGGGTGTAGCTCTGGGTGTAGCTTTCGATCGCGCTACGGATCTCATCGGGGGAGATCGTCAGCTCCGCCATGGTTCTTCCTGCTCTCGCTGTGGTCTGGAATGTCGGGGTGGGTTGCCGGGCTCGAGGCTCGGCTAGGCCAGGGCCTGGCGCAGGCGCTGCAGTCGGCCGACGGCGCTGCCGTCGATCACGTCGTCACCGATACGCACGACGACACCGGCCAGCAATGCCGGATCGACCTGCACGTGAATGGTGACTGGCTTGTCGTAGATTCGCTGCAGCGATGCGGCGAGATGCTCCCGCTGCTGCTGCGTCAGGGCCGTCGCCGAACGAACGTGCGCGACGATCTGCTTGCGCAACGACGCCGCCAGATCGGACAACTGGTCGAAGGCGACGCCGACATCACCGCGCGACCGGCCGACCGCCTGCTCGGCCAGCTGCATGGTGACGTCTTCGACCTTCCCGGTGAGCAGCCGAGCCAGCAGCTCGCGCTTGGCGGCCGCCGGCTTACCGCGATCGGTGAGCGCCTGCTCCAGATCCGGGTTGTCTTCGACGGTGCGGCCCAGCCGGAACAACTCGTCCTCGACGGCGTCGATACGTCCGCGGTCGGCCGCGGCGCGCAACAGCGCCTCCTGCCCGAGCAGCACCAGGGTGTCGACCAGATCTCGGGTACGAGACCAGTCCTGGGCGACGGCAGTGGTCAGCACGGCCTGTGTGGCCGCGCTGATCTTGCCGCCGAAAACGCGTTCGGCCAGTTCGGCACGCACCGAACTCGACACCGACTTATCCGCGAGCGCCACACGCAGCGAACGCTGGTCGTCGAGCACGGCGACTACGGCGAACAGTTCGGAGCCCGTCGTGGCGGCGACGGAGTCACTCCCGGTGAGTGCGGCCGAAAGAGCTTCCCTCGCACGGGAACTCGCCTCGCGGCTCGCTGCGTACATGATTCCCACTTTCACTGTGTTGAATTCCGGGGCCCGGAGTGGTCGGGCGCCGGTGACTTGCGTCACCGACAAGACCTCTCAGGCGCAGGTTACCTTCCGACCCCGATGCCGGCCTTCTCATCCAGCTCGGTGAGGAACCGATCGATGGACGCCGCCTGCTTGGCTTCGTCCGCCACGGACTGCCCGATGATCTTCTCGGCCAGGTCGACCGCGGTGCGGCCGAGCTCGGACCGGAGCTCGGTCACGATCTGCTGACGCTGGGCGTCGAGCTGGGCATGACCGGCGGAGACGATGCGATCGGCTTCGGCCTGAGCCTCCGAGCGCAGCTGCGCGAGGATCTGCTGGCCCTGGGTACGCGCTTCCTCACGGATGCGCGCCGCCTCGAGCCGGGCCTCGGCCAGCTGCTGCTGGTACTGCTGCAGGGTTTCCTGCGCCTCGGCCTGCGCGGTCTCGGCCTTGGCCATGCCGCCTTCGATCTTCTCCGAGCGCTCGTCGAGCACCTTCGTCAATCGCGGGACCACGTACTTGTAGAACAGGACCCCGATGACGACAACGCACACCACCGACCAGACGATGTCGTATGGCTCCGGAATCAGAGGGTTCTTGTCCTCTGCATTCTCGGCGAGCAAGTACATGCTGTTCATCGGAATCAGAAGATGAAGCCGGCGACGAGACCGATCAGCGCGAGGGCCTCGGTGAACGCGATACCCAGGAACATGTTGGTCCGGATGGTGCCCTGCAGCTCGGGCTGACGGGCGATGCCCTCGATCGCCTTACCGACGACGATGCCGACGCCGACACCCGGGCCGATCGCGGCCAGACCGTAACCGATAGCGCCGTAGCCCTTGACCCGATCCGAGGTCTGGGCGAGTTCGGCGGCCACGTAGGAGAGGCTCATGAGATTTCTTTCCCTTTCTGTTGCCCACCCGCCCGGCGGCAGGTGGGGCAGTTCTTGTGCGGTCGTGCGGTCAGTGCGAGTCGGCGTGCTCGGCGAGGCTGATGTACACAGCCGTCAACAGCGCGAACACGTAGGCCTGCAGGAAGATCACCAGAAGTTCGAAAAGGGTGAATCCGAATCCCGCGAGCAAGGAGAACGGCGAGAAGATCTTCATCCACGAAGCGGCGTCGAAGAGGAAGAACTGGGTGGCGCTGAAGAACAGCACCAGCATGATGTGACCGGACAGCATGTTGGCCATGAGTCGGACGGTCAGCGTGAACGGACGCAGGATGAAGGTCGAGACGAACTCGATCGGAATCAGCAGCACGTGCAGCGCGACCGGAACATTCGGCACCACGACGGACGAGCGCATGTACCGCCAGAATCCGTACTTGCGGATACCGACGTAGTTGAACGTGATGTAGGCGATGGCCGCCAGCACGATCGGCATTCCGACACGCGCGTTCGAGGAAATGTTCAACAGCGGTATGACGCTGGAGAAGTTCAGGAACAGCACCGTGAAGAAGATCGTGGCGATCAGCGGGAAAAACCTGCGGCCGGTCTTCTTGCCCAGCACTTCATCGCAGATCTGCTCACGAACGAACAGCAGGCCGATCTCCGCGACGTTCTGCAGACCGCGGGGAACGAGGCGGGGACTGCGGAATGCGAGCAACATCACCGCAACCAATACCGCCACCATGATGAGGCGAACCATCATCAATCGGTCGATCTCGAAAGGTGTCCCCCCGAACAGCAGCGCATCAGGGAAGAAGTCTTGTAGCGAAGGCGCGTGGAACTCGCCCGCCAGAGTGGTGACGCTCAGCATTCTCTCCCGTGTTCGGCCACGAGACATGTTCCATCTCGCGGTTCGATCGGACATTGACGATCAGGTGGTCGACTCAGGTCGGCTCGAAGTTCGTCAGCAGCTGCGCGGGGAGACCCGCAGTGGCGTCTGTACGTCGGCGACATCGTCGACGGTGCAGGGCCGGAACTTCTCACCGAAGGACCGGCACGGCAGTAAGCATAACCTCTCGCACCGGCGACGATGCGGTCGGCCCCGTTGGTTCGGATGCTTACGGTAAAGAGTTTACCAAGCTATCTACGACAACGTGTAGGGGGTCTTGTTCACACGTTCGAACGATCTTGGTCGGCGGAGCCCGCCGGTGGGTCGATCACCGGAACACGTTGGCGCAGAAGTCCGTACGTCTCGGCTCCGAGAACAATCAGCAACGCCCCCACGACGGTCAGGAAAAGGGTGCCGGGGCTGTAGAAATCGAACTGGTGCAAGATCGCGACCACGATCATCACGACCAGAATTTTGCCGATCCAGCTCGCCAGCATCACCATGCCCTGAATGCCGGAATCCAATTTCGCGCTGAACAGCACGAGAGCGGCCGTGGTGAGAATGAAGAAACCACCGATCGCGGATCCGATGAGCGCGCCCCAGAAACCGGCCCAGCCCGCGACGATCGAGCCGGCGACGACCGAAACCACCACCAGCACGCACAATCCGGCGATGCCGTAACGCAGCGCTGCTCGTAGTGGCGCGTCGGGGTGCAATTCGGGTGCCGTGCTCACGTCGAGCCACTTTACCCGTTCCTTACTTGCGGCGACCGCGGAGCCCGACCACTTCACGCAACGATGGGACGGCCGTCACAACCAACGCGAAAACCAAACCGGCCGCGAACAGCAGAACCACCACCCGGCGATCCATCAAAGAGGTTCCCACGGCCGCGAATGCGAGCACGCCGACCCACAGATAGATCAACAACACCACGCGCCGATGTGAATGGCCGATCTGCAACAGACGGTGATGCAAATGCATTTTGTCGGGAGTGGAGAAACTCACACCCGCGCGCACGCGGCGCACGATTGCCAGCACCAGATCCAATACCGGAATGAACATCACCGCTCCCACCAGCAACAGCGGTGACAGCAGACCCACGATGTCGCGCGGCCCGTATCCGGTGAGCGGAATTCGGCCGGATGCGCCGGTGGAGACCGCGGCGAGCATCAGACCGATCAACATCGATCCGGAATCACCCATGAATATTCGCGCCGGGTGGAAATTATGTGGCAGAAATCCCAGACATCCACCCGCCAGCGCGGCGGCCAGCAGGGCCGGCGGATAGCCGTCGGTCGCACCGCCCTGCTGATAGAGCAAACCCACGGTGAACACGAAGACGGCGGCGGCCGCGATCAGCCCCAGCCCGGCCGCGAGCCCGTCGAGACCATCCACGAAGTTCATCGCGTTGATCATGGTGACAGTGATGGCCACCGTCACCACCCAGCCCTGCAACTGGTCGAGCACGACCGTGGTGTTGCTGAACGGGTTGTAGATGGCCACCCAGCTCAGGCCCATCACGGCCATCGCCCCGGCGGCCGAGATCTGGCCCACGAACTTCGTCAGCGCGTCCAGGCCCCAGCGGTCGTCGACGATGCCGACCAGGACGATCAGGGTGCCCGCGACCAGCACGGCCGGAATATCGCGCGGATAGTCGAAGCCGCGGCGCAGCGCCGGCAGCTGATGGGCGAACAGCACCGCGGCCAGCACACCCAGATAGATGCCGACGCCGCCCATGCGCGGAATCGGCTCGAGATGCACATCACGATCGCGGGGCACCGCGATGGCGCCGAAACCGATGGCCAGCACCCGAATTCCGCCGGTGGACAACATCGTCACCACCGCGGACACGAGCAGCACCAGAAGCAGCTCGCGCAGCGGGACGACCGCACCCTGACTGAAAACCATCTACCGGGCCGTCAGCGGGTGGTCTCGGGCGACAGTTCGTCCGGCGCCATACCCAGCACCTCGGCGACCTGGGCGACGGTCACCGCGCCGGCCCGCAGCACCCGCGGACGGTCGCCGGTCAGATCCACGATCGTGGAGGGCACACCGTGTTCGGCCGGGCCGCCGTCCAGATACACGCCCACCTGGTTGCCCAGCTGGTGGCGCGCCTCGGTGACCGTCGTGGCGGGCGGCTGCCCGGAGACGTTCGCGCTCGACACGGCCATCGGGCCGACCTCGCGCAGCAGTTCCAGCGCGATCGGGTGCAGCGGCATGCGCAGCATCACCGTGCCGCGGGCGTCGCCGAGATCCCAGGCCAGCGAGGGCGCCTGCTGCACGACCAGGCTCAGCCCGCCCGGCCAGAAGGCACGGATCAGGTCGCGTGCCTGCGGCTGCACGGAGAAGACGAGTCCGTCGATGGTGTTCCATGAACCGACCAGCACCGGCACGGGCATGTCGCGCCCGCGCCGCTTGGCCGCCAGCAGGCCGGCCACGGCCGTGGAATCGAACGCGTCCGCGGCGATTCCGTAGACCGTATCGGTGGGGATGACGGCCAGCCGTCCGGATTTCAAGGTGGTCCGCGCGGCGGTCAATCCGGCGGCACGAGAATCGGGATCGGAGCAGTCGTAGACGGTACTCACGGCGGTGAGTCTATTGAATGTGTCTCTCGGCACGTTGCCCGGCTTCGCGCAAATTCTCGGCAATCGCGAGGGTCAGCGCACGCGGCGGGCGGCGACGAAGCGCGGCCGGCCGGCCAGATCCGGGTGTTCGACGATGTCGCAGAACCGGCCGTCTGCGGCGAACAGCGCCGCGACCTGCGGGCCGTGCGAATCGTCGTGTTCGACGGCGGCCACGCCCTCGGAGCGCAGCAGCCGCGCGATGGTGGCGACCATGGGGGCGATCACCCCGAGTCCGTCGGGGCCGCCGAACAGGGCGAGATGCGGATCGTGTTCGGCCACTTCGGGATCCAGCCGTGCGTCCGACGGGATGTAGGGCGGGTTCGCGACGACGACGTCGACGCGGCCGTTGAGCTCGGCCAGTACCTGCGCGTCGGTGACATCGCCGGCATGCAGAACTATCGGCGTATCTCCTTGCGCGGCTTGGCGTTCGGCGTTGCGCTGCGCCCATTGCCTTGCGGTGGGGTCGATTTCGACGGCGTGGACCTCGGCGTCGGGACGGGCATTGGCGATCGCCAGGGCCAGGGCTCCCGATCCGGTGCACAGGTCGACCACGATCGGCGGGTGCTCGTGGCCGGCCGCCTCGAGCTGGGCCAGCGCCCACGCGAAGATCAGCTCGGTCTCCGGCCGCGGGACGAACACGCCCGGGCCCACCTCGAGGTCCACCTCACCCATCGACGCGGCGCCGGTCAGATGCTGGAGCGGTACCCGCTCGGCCCGGCGCGCCACCAGTTTGAGGAACCGTTCGAGTTGTTCCGGGGTGACCATCGGAACAAGGGCCAGCCGCGATCGCTCGACTTCGAGGACGAAGGCGGCCAGAAATTCCGCGTCGATCCGGGGGCTGTGCACCCCCGCCGCCGCGAGCGTGCGCGCGGCGTCGATGATCGCGGGACGTAGCGGCATTCGGTGCTGACCCGCCGCGCCGGGGGCCTCCAGCATCATTCCGCCGCGAGCCGGGCGGCGCGGTCGGCTTCGCCGAGAGCGTCCAGCAGCGCGTCCAGTTCTCCGTCCAGCACCGAGTCCAGATTGTGGGCCTTGAAGCCGATGCGGTGGTCGGTGATGCGGTTCTCGGGGAAGTTGTAGGTGCGGATGCGCTCCGAGCGGTCGACCGTGCGGATCTGCGACGCACGTCCGGCGGCGGCGTCGGCCTCGGCCTGTTCCTCGGCCAGGCTCTGCAACCGCGCCGAGAGCACCTGCATCGCGCGGATCTTGTTCTGCAGCTGCGAACGCTCGTTCTGGCAGGTCACGACGATGCCGGTCGGCAAATGGGTGATCCGGACCGCGGAGTCGGTGGTGTTGACGCCCTGGCCGCCCTTACCGGAGGAACGGTAGACGTCGATGCGCAGATCGGATTCGTCGATCTGGACCTGTTCGACCTCGTCGGGTTCGGGATAGATCAGCACGCCGGCCGCGGAGGTGTGGATGCGGCCCTGCGATTCGGTGACCGGCACGCGCTGCACGCGATGAACCCCACCCTCGAACTTCAGCCGGGACCAGACGCCGTCGCGGCTGGGCTCGCGGCTCTTGATCGAGAGCGTCGCCTCCTTGTATCCGCCCAGGTCGGACACGTTGGCGTCGAGGACCTCGACCTTCCAGCCGTGCCGTTCGGCGTAGCGGATGTACATGCGGGCCAGATCGGAGGCGAACAGGGCCGACTCCTCGCCGCCCTCCCCCGACTTCACCTCGAGTACGACATCGTCGCTGTCGTGCGGGTCGCGCGGGGCCAGTAGATCGGTCAGCGCCTTCGACAGCTCCTCGACCTGCTGTTCGAGCCCGGGGACCTCGGCCGCGAAGGACGCGTCGTCGGCGGCCAGCTCCCGGGCGGCGGCCAGATCGTCGCGCGCCGCGCTGAGTTTGGTGTAGGTCGACATGATCGGCGCCAATTCGGCGAACCGCTTACCGACGCGACGGGCCTCCCCCGGGTTGTTGTGCAACGCCGGATCCGACAGCTGTGTCTCCAGGCCGGCGTGTTCGGCGAGGATGTCGTCGATGGCGGAGGGGGCCGTGATCTTGTCGGCCATGGCGGTCATGCCTTCCGTGGGGAGCGTGCGAACACCTGTAAACGCACCAACGCCCGGCCTGCGCTGGGCAGGACGGGCGTTGGCGGGGTAGCTACTGGGCTTCCGAACTCTCGGACTGCTCGGCCTTCTTGGCGCGCTTGCCGTAGCGGGCCTCGAAGCGGGCGACGCGGCCGCCGGTGTCGAGGATCTTCTGCTTGCCCGTGTAGAACGGGTGGCACTGCGAGCAGACCTCGACGGTGATGTGGCCCGACTCCTTGGTGCTGTGAGTCTGGAAGGTGTTGCCGCAACCGCAGACAACGGTGGTCGGCACGTATGCCGGGTGAATTCCTGCCTTCATGGGTGTCCTCTCGATCTGGCCCCGGGTCGCCCGCGCGCACGGCGGTATCTGCCGTGCTGCCGTGATGGACGTGAACCGGAACCGACTAGGCGGGATGGTCTGCCGATCGCAGACGCACCGACGGTCCAGTATGCCAGAACCGCCGATACGCACTCACAACGCACCCCGTACCGCATTTGTTCCGGCATCGGCCACCCCGGACAGCGGCAGACCCCAAGGAAGTAGCGGCACGCGTCTTCGCGGTTCTCGAGCCACGCTGAAACGAGTAGTCGGCTACTCGGGAATATGAACACCTTTGTTCGTAGATTCGTTGCAGGAAGTAGACCCATGGCAATCGAACCGACGATCCGAGGGACAGCAGTGAATTTCCCCACCGCACGGGGGACGAGCAGGAGATCTCGAGCCCCGGACGCCGGACATACCCACCTCGGAGACCGCACCATCCGCCTGTTGCCGGGAAAGGGACATACCAAGGAAATCGGCGCCGCGACGACATTGGCCGCCCTGGCGGTCCTCGTCCTCGCCGGGTGGCTCACGGCCTCCGGTACCCCGCCCCGGGCCGCCGTCGTGACCCCCACCGGACCGGATCGGCCCTACGAATTCGCCGCGACCTCGGTCTCCACCGGATCCATCACCGGTGCCACCGCACTGATTCTGCTCGGGCTGATCGCCGGTGCCGCGGTCATCGGCCTGCTGTTCTACTCCCCTACTCCGCCCCGCCCCGGCAGACGGCGCGGGCATCGGCGTACACCTCTCCCGCAGACAGCAATGCGGCCCCGCCGAAGCGGGGCCGCATTATCGCGAGCCGAGCGGCACCTGCGGGTGCGCGCCGGGCGGACGTACTGCTCGTCGCCTATTCGTCCAAGGCGCCCGGTGCGGTCTTCGAGACCGTCATCAGGAATTCGACGTTGCTCTTCGACTTCTTCAAACGGTCGATGAGCAGGTCGATCGCCTGCTGCGAATCGAGGCCCGAGAGCACCCGGCGCAGCTTGTGGATGACCGCCATCTCGTCGGGCGACATCAGCAGCTCGTCGTGGCGGGTGCTGGACGGGTTGATGTCGACGGCCGGGAACACGCGCCGCTCGGCGATCTTGCGATCGAGCTTGAGCTCGGCGTTACCGGTGCCCTTGAACTCCTCGAAGATCACCGTGTCACCGGTGGAACCGGTCTCCACCATGGCGGTGGCGATGATGGTCAGCGAGCCGCCGTTCTCGATGTTGCGGGCCGCGCCGAGGAACCGCTTGGGCGGGTACAGCGCGGTGGAATCCACACCACCGGACAGGATGCGACCCGAGGCCGGCGAGGAGTTGTTGTACGCACGACCCAGCCGGGTGATCGAGTCGAGCAGCACGACGACGTCCTGCCCCATCTCGACCAGGCGCTTGGCCCGCTCGATGGCGAGTTCGGCGACCGAGGTGTGATCGCTCGGTGGACGGTCGAACGTCGAGGCGATCACCTCGCCGCGCACCGAACGCTGCATATCGGTGACCTCTTCGGGACGCTCGTCCACCAGCACCACCATCAGGTAGCACTCCGGGTTGTTGGTGGCGATCGCGTTCGCGATGTCCTGCAGGATCGTGGTCTTACCCGCCTTCGGCGGCGACACGATCAGCGCGCGCTGGCCCTTACCGATCGGCATGATCAGGTCGATCACGCGGGTCGTGAGCTTGTTCGGCGTGGTCTCGAGCCGCAGCCGCTGGTTCGGGTACAGCGGGGTGAGCTTGTTGAATTCCGGCCGGCGGCGGGCGGATTCGACATCCGAGCCGTTGACCGTGTCCAGCCGCACCAGCGGATCGAACTTCTGGCGCTGATTGCCCTGTTCGCCCTCGCGCGGAGCACGCACCGCACCGGTGATCGCGTCACCACGGCGCAGGCCGTTCTTGCGCACCAGGTTCATCGACACGTAGACGTCGTTCTGGCCGGCCAGGTAGCCCGAGGTGCGCACGAACGCGTAGTTGTCGAGCACATCGAGGATGCCGGCGACCGGCTGCAGGACATCGTCCTCGCGGATCTCGACCTCGCGGCCGCCCTCGCCGCCCTCACGGTCACGTCCGCCACGACGGCGCTCCCGGAATCGGCGGCCGCGGCGCCCGCGCCCACCTTCCTCGTCGTCCTCACCACGCTGGTCGCGGCCACGATCGCCACCGCGGGCGGCGCCGTTCTGGCCGGACTGGTTCTGGCCGCCGGACTGGTTGCGGTCGCGGCGACGATCGCCCGACTCCTGATCCGACTTGGCGTCGCCGCCTTCGGCCTTCGGTTCGGTCTTGGTCTCGGCGCGAGCCTCGCCACCGCGGTTCTCGCCGCGGTTGTCGCCGCCCTCACCACGCTGGTCGCGGCCACGACGCTGGCGGCCGCGGCCGCGCTGGCCACCGTCACGGCCGGACTCGTCCCCCGAATCGGCCGGGCGCGCAGCCGATTCCGCGGTTTCCGCCTTGGCGGACGCGTTCTCGGTGCCGACGCCGTCGAGAGTCTGCTGCTGACCACGCGCGGCACCGTTGCGGGTGCCCTTCGACGCATCGTTCCGGGCGCGTCCCTTACCGGCGGACTCGGTGGTGTTCTCGGAGGTCTGAGGGGACTCGGCCTTCGCCGCGGCACCGGATTCGGTCGCGACATTCGACGCGGACTTCGCGGCGGGCTCGGCGCCCGCGTCCGCTTCGGCGGATTTCGCATCGCCCCGGCCACCACGCGCGGACTTGCCGGAGGAGGCCTGGTTTTCCTTGATGGCGGCGATGAGATCGCCCTTACGCATTCCGGATGTGCCTCGGATACCGAGCTCTCCGGCAAGCGCACGCAACTGCGGCAACAACATTCCAGTCAGCCCCGATCGTGCGACGTCGGTGTGTTCGCTCATCTTCGAAATCTGTCCGGAGTCACTTTCGCGGCCGTCCGAGGGATTTGCAGTGTCCACCCCGGGTGTCGCGAGCAGGTCCGTATCTGTCACGGAGATCCTTTCCTTCCCTCGATTGCCGTGTGCATATTCGAGGGTTCGTCCCGAAGCCCGATCACTGTGCCGAGCTCGGATGCCGTATCGCCTGCCCCGCCGGACCGATGGAATCACCCACCTGGTCACGGCCACCGGTTCATTGAGTGGGAGTGATCATTCCAGTCGCTGTCCCCGACGTCGAGGTCGAAGTCCCGAGTGATTCGAGCCCCCGAGCCACCGAGCTTGAGCAAGGAGCCTGCTGGAGCGATTGCCCTGATGAAGCACCGGCGTCTGACGCGCACGATGTACGGACGTGCTCAGGATAGCTCTGTCCGACCACGTCAGCAAGGCAGCCACGCCATCAGTCCACGCTCACACCCGCGGAAATGTCGGGTTCGACCACGCGCAGACCGTCCTCCTCGGCGAGTTTGCGCAGGTCGTCCGGAAATTCTCCGGCGCTCAGCGCCAGGATGGTCGGACCGGCGCCCGACACCATCGCGGCGAGTCCGGCGGTGCGCAGCCGGGTGATCCAGGCGGTGGTCAGCGGCAGCGCGGCGGCGCGATAGCCCTGGTGCAGGCGGTCCTGGGTCGCGGGCAGGAGCAGGTCGGGACGCTCGGTCAGGGCGACCACCGACAGCGCGGCGCGGCTGACGTTGAACGCGGCGTCGCCGTGCGGGACCATCTCCGGCAGCAGGCCGCGGGTGTGCGCGGTCGAGGAGCGCTCCTGCGGGATCAGCACCGTCGCGCGCAGCCGCGGGTGCGGTTCCAGCCGCACCGCACGGTAGACGCGCTGGTGGTGCTCGACGGAACTGCTCGCGTCGAGTTCGCCGGCGCGGTCGGATTCGGTCCACGACACCACGATGCCGCCGAGCACGCTCGCGGCCGCGTTGTCCGGATGGCCCTCGAATTCCGAAGCCAGCTGCACCAATTCGGCATCCGAACCCGTCAGCGCCGGGTCGAACTTCGCGGCCAGCCCACGCGCGGCGGCGAGTCCGCCGACCGCCGCCGAGGCCGACGATCCCAACCCTCGCGAATGCGGAATGACGTTGCGGCACACCACATCCAGCCCGTCGGCCCACACGCCCGCGGCTTCCAGGCCGCGTTCGATCGCGCGCACCACCAGATGTGAAGGGCCCCAAGGGACGTCGTCGGCGCCCTCACCCTCCACTCGGATGGTAAGCCCGGAATCGGTGGTACGTACCACGATTTCGTCGTACAACCCCAAAGCGATACCGAGCGAATCGAATCCGGGTCCCAGATTGGCGCTGGAGGCGGGCACCTTCGCGGTAACGGTGATACCGGGCGGGAGGGTCCGCGTCATCAACTGACCTTCGCGCGCACTCAACTCAGGCCAACTCGAGCTCGCGGGCCACCGCTACCGGATCCACCGCGATCGCCTCCACCGCGGGCATACCCAGCAGAGCGGTGTCCGGGTCCTTCAGGCCGTTGCCGGTGACGGTGCACACGACGGTGAGACCGGAATCGAGCCAGCCCTCCTTGCGTGCGGCCAGCAGACCGGCCACGCTGGCGGCCGAGGCGGGCTCGACGAAGACGCCCTCGGTGCCCGCGACCAGGCGATACGCCGCCAGGATCTCGTCGTCGGTAGCGGCCCGGAAGGCGCCACCGGACTGCTCCTGGGCGGCCACCGCGCTGTTCCAGGACGCGGGCGCGCCGATCCGGATCGCGGTGGCGATGGTTTCGGGGTCCTTCACCGGCGCACCGTTGACCAGCGGCGCGGCCCCGGCGGCCTGCACACCGAGCATGCGCGGGCGGCTCGCGGTGAGGCCGTCGGCGTGGTATTCGCTGTAGCCCTTCCAGTACGCGGTGATGTTGCCCGCGTTGCCGACCGGCAGGGCGTGCACGTCGGGAGCCTTGCCCAGCGCGTCGCAGATCTCGAAGGCCGCGGTCTTCTGCCCCTCGATGCGGGCCGGGTTGACCGAGTTCACCAGGCCGACCTCGGGGAAGTCCGAGGTGACCTTGCGGGCCAGCTCGAGGCAGTCGTCGAAATTGCCCTCGACCTGAATGATCTTGGCGCCGAGCATGACCGCCTGCGCGAGCTTGCCCATCGCGATCTTGCCCTGCGGGATCAGCACGGCGCAGTGCATGCCGGCCCGGGTGGCGTAGGCCGCCGCCGAGGCGGAGGTGTTACCCGTGGAGGCGCACAGCACCGCCTTCTGGCCGCGGGCCTTGGCGTCGGTCATCGCCATGGTCATACCGCGGTCCTTGAACGACCCGGTCGGGTTGAGGCCCTCGACCTTGAGATACACCTCGCAGCCCGTGAGCTCGGACAGGTGATGCGCGGGCACCAGCGGCGTGCCACCCTCGTAGAGGGTGACCGGCTCCCAGTCCGCGCCGACCGCCAGGCGCTCCCGATAGGCGGCGATCAGCCCCGGCCACGGAGTGTGCACGGCCCCGGCCGACGGCGGCGCTCCTGTCTGACTCATTCCTCGGTGCCTTCCAATCTCAAGACGCTGGTCACGGATGTGACGGATTCCAGCTCGGCAAGTGCTGCCACGGTATCGGCCAGCGCCGACTCCGGGGCGTGGTGGGTGACCACGACCAGTCGGGCGCCCTCGTCGAATCCCTCCTGGCGGACCGTCGAGATGCTGACACCGTGTTCGGCGAATTTGCCGGACACCGCCTGCAGAACCCCGGTGCGGTCGGCAACCTGCAGGTTCACGTGATAGCGGGTCGGGATGTCGCCGATCGGCGCGATCGGCAGCTCAGCATAAACCGATTCACCCGGTGCGCGGCCACCGTAGAACTTGTTGCGGGCCGCCATCACCAGATCGCCCATCACCGCCGAGGCGGTCGGCGCGCCGCCCGCGCCCTGGCCGTAGAACATCAGCCGGCCGGCGTTCTCGGCCTCGACGACCACCGCGTTGAAGGCGCCGTTGACCGAGGACAGCGGATGCCGCCGCGGGATCAGCGCCGGGTACACGCGCACCGACACCCGGTCCTTACCGGCGGACGAGCTGCTCGCGTCACCCAGCGCGGCGACCGCCGATCCGTCCATCGACAGCCGCTCGCCGCCGGGCATCCGCTCGCAGATGGCCAGCAGCTTCACGGTGCAGCCGACCGCCGCCGCGGTCTCCAGATCCTCGGCGGTGATCTTCGAGATGCCCTCGCGGTAGACGTCGGCGGCGGTGACGCGGGTGTGGAAGGCCAGCGAGGCCAGGATCGCGGCCTTGGCGGCGGCGTCGTAGCCCTCGACATCGGCGGTGGGATCCGCTTCGGCGTAGCCCAGCCGGGTCGCCTCGGCGAGCGTGTCGGTGTAGTCGGCGCCGGTCTCGTCCATCGCCGAGAGAATGAAATTCGTTGTGCCGTTGACGATTCCGACCACCCGGTTCACCCGGTCGCCGGACATCGACTGGATCAGCGGGCGCACCACCGGAATGGCGCCGGCCACCGCGGCCTCGAAGTACAGGTCGGCGCGGCTGCCCTCGGCCGCCGCGGCCAGCTCACCGGTGTAGTCGGCCAGCAGCGCCTTGTTCGCGGTCACGACCGACTTGCCGCCGTTGAGCGCGGCCAGGATCAGCTTGCGAGCCGGGTCGATACCGCCCATCACCTCGACCACCAGGTCGACGTCGTCGCGAGCGACCAGCGCTTCGGCGTCGGTGGTCAGCAACTCGGCCGGAATGCCGCGGTCGACGTCGAGGCGCCGCACCGCGACGCCGCGCAGCACCACCGGGGCGCCCACCCGCGAGCGCAGGTCGTCGGCGTGCTCGCGCAGGATGCGCACCACCTCGGTGCCGACATTGCCCATGCCGAGCACCGCGACCCCGATGGGACGTTCGATTCCGAACGCACCGCCTCGGGGCCGGTTCGTCGCCTCGGTCATGAGTGCACCTCCGTCGCTTCCAGGCTCATCAGATCCGCCACCGTCTCACGGCGCAGCAGCAGCCGCGCCTGCCCGTCGCGGACCGCGACCACGGCCGGGCGGGTGAGCATGTTGTAGCGGCTGGCCATCGAATAGCAGTACGCGCCCGTGGCCGCGACCGCAACCAGGTCCCCCGGTCCGACGTCGGCCGGCATCCAGGTGTCGCGGATGACGATATCGCCGCTCTCACAATGCTTTCCGACCACACGGGCCACCACCGGGGCGGACTCGCTGGAGCGGGAGACCAGCCGGCAGTCGTAGTCGGCCTGATAGAGCGCGGGACGGATGTTGTCGCTCATCCCGCCGTCGACGCTGACGTAGCGGCGCTGCGCGCCCGCGTCGAGTGAGACGTCCTTGGTGGTGCCGACCTCGTAGAGGGTGACGGTGCCCGGGCCGGCGATCGCGCGGCCCGGCTCGACCGCGATGGTCGGGGTGGGCAGGCCGATCTGCGCCGCCTCCACCTCGACGAGGTCGCGCACCTTCGCGGCGAACTCGTCCAGCGGCGGCGGATCGTCGCTCGGCAGATACGAAATGCCGAGGCCGCCACCGAGATCCAGAATCGCGATCTGCTCGGTGCGCTCGACGCCGAACTTCTCGATCGCATCGCGCAGCAGTCGCAACATGCGCCGCGCGGAGATCTCGAAGCCGTCGATGTCGAAGATCTGCGATCCGATATGGCTGTGCAGGCCGACCAGGCGCAGATTGTCCGCCTCGAAGACCCGGGCCAACGCCTCCATCGCATCGCCGCCGGCGATCGAGAAGCCGAACTTCTGATCCTCGTGCGCGGTCGAAATGTATTCGTGGGTATGTGCTTCCACGCCGACGGTGACGCGGACCAGCACGTCCTGCACCACGCCCGCGCGGGCGGCGACCGCCTCCAGGCGCTCGATCTCGATCAGTGAGTCGACGACGACGTGCCCGACACCCGCCGCCACGGCCTGCTCCAGTTCGGCGACCGATTTGTTGTTGCCGTGCAACGCGATTCGTTCGGCCGGGAAGCCGCCGTGCAGCGCCACCGCCAGCTCGCCGCCGGAGCACACGTCCAGGTGCAGGCCCTCGTCGCGCACCCAGCGCGCGATCTCGCCGCACAGAAATGCCTTGGAGGCGTAGTGAACTCGCGCGCCGGGACCGAAGGCGCGCACCATATCGCGGCAGCGGGAGCGGAAGTCGTCCTCGTCGACCACGAACAGCGGCGTGCCGAATTCGGCGGCGAGCTGCGTGACGGGCACACCGGCCAAGCGCACCACACCCGCGGCGTCGCGAGAGGCGTTGCGCGGCCACACCTTGTCGGGCAGGTCGATCATCTCGCGGGGGTCCGCGGGCCGCTCCGGCAGGTTGGGGGCGTGGGGGATCTCGGCGTGCCGAGGTCCCGCCGGATGCGCACTCACAATAATTCCTTCCTCACACGATGACCTGACCGACGGCGGTTCACATGCGCTCCGGGGCGGATACGCCCAGCAGCGCCAGACCGTTGGACAGCACCTGACGGGTGGCGTCGACCAGTTGCAGGCGGGCGGCGTTGACCGGCAGGACCGGGTCGTCGTTCTGCGGCAGGATCCGCAGCGTCTTGTTGGTCTGGAAGCGGTGGTAGGCGCCCGCCAGTTCCTCCAGATAACGGGCCACGCGGTGCGGTTCGCGCAGGCTCGCCGCACTCGCCACCACGGCCGGGAACTCGCCGAGGGTGCGGATCAGCTCGCCCTCCTCGTCGGCGACCAGCAGGCCGAGATCCGGTGTGACACCGGCGAATCCGAAGTCGGTGGCATTGCGGGCGACCGCGCAGGTGCGGGCGTGCGCGTACTGCACGTAGTAGACCGGATTCTCACTGCTCTGCTTGGTCCACAGATCCAGGTCGATATCGATGCTCGAGTTCACCGAACTACGCACCAGCACGTAGCGGGCGGCGTCGACGCCGATCGCCTCGACCAGATCGTCGAGGGTGACCACCGTGCCGGCGCGCTTGCTCATCCGCACCGCCACGCCGTCGCGCACCAGGTTCACCATCTGGCCGATCAGCACCTCGACGGTGTTCGGATCGTCGCCGAACGCGGCCGCCGCCGCCTTCAGCCGGCCGATGTAGCCGTGATGGTCGGCGCCGAGCATGTAGATGCAGAGGTCGAACCCGCGCGAGCGCTTGTTCTGGAAGTAGGCGATATCGCCACCGATATAGGCGGACTTGCCGTCGCTCTTGATGACGACGCGGTCCTTGTCGTCACCGTATTCGGTGCTGGCGATCCACCAGGCGCCGTCCTTCTCGTACAGATTGCCCGAGGCCTTGAGCTGGTCGAGCGCCTTCTCCACGGCGCCGGAGGCGAACAGCGAGCTCTCGTTGAAGTACACGTCGAAATCGGTGCCGAAATCGTGCAGGGTCTGCTTGATGTGGGCGAACATCAGCTCCACACCCTCGCGGCGGAACAGTTCGTGCCGCTCGTTCTCCGGCAGACTCGCCGCGTCCGGATGCGCCGCGGTGATCTGGCCCGCGATCTCGGAGATGTAGGCGCCGGCGTAGCCGTTCTCCGGGGTGGGCGCGCCGGTGGCGGCGGCGACCAGCGATTCGGCGAAGCGGTCGATCTGCGCGCCGTGGTCGTTGAAGTAGTACTCGCGGGTCACGTCCGCGCCCTGAGCGGCCAGAATGCGACCCAGCGCATCGCCGACCGAGGCCCAGCGGGTACCGCCCAGGTGGACCGGGCCGGTCGGATTGGCGGAGACGAACTCCAGGTTGATCTTGGTGCCGGTGAGCGCCTGCGCGGTGCCGTAGGCGGCACCCGCGGCGCGGATCTGCTCCACGATGGCGCCCTGGGCGGCCGCGGCGAGGCGGATGTTGAGGAAGCCCGGGCCGGCCACGTCGGCGGATTCGATGCCGTCGGTGGCGGCCAGCGCGTCGGCCAGCAGACCGGCCAGTTCGCGCGGGTTCATTCCGGCCTTCTTACCCACCTGCATGGCCACATTCGTGGCATAGTCTCCGTGTTCCGGATTACGGGGACGCTCCACCTTGACCTCGTCGGGCAGGACCGCAGGGTCGGATCCGCGTTCGACGAGCACCTTCGCCGCGGTCGCACGAAGGAGTTCTGCAAGGTCAGCTGGAGTCACGAGTCTCTATCCTATGGTCCGAGCGGGTGTGCGCCGTCAGCGGGCACCTGCTCGCCGCACCCGGCATCCGGCACCGGCGGCCCCGGCCGTCGTTCCGACACCGCGAGAACCACCGACGCACCCGAAGAGAGCGCCAACCGATGCCGAACACCAGCGCGAAATCAGCCAAGGCGATTCGTGCCGCCGCCAAATCCGCCCCCGGCGGGGCGTACAACGGCAATTCCAACCCGCCGAAGCACCGGCGTGTTCCCTGGGCGCTGGTCGGCGCGGTCGTGGTGATCGCCGTCCTGGTCGTCGCGCTGGTCGTCTACTTCGTCCCCAAGTCGCGCCACCACGCCGACAAGGACAAGGCTGTCCCGCCCACCGGCCAGATGGACGAACTCCCCGCCGGTATCCCCGGCATTCCCGCCATCCCCGGCATGCCGGGTGCGCCGATGCCGACGCGGTAGTGCCGTGACGCCGGACTGAATCCCTGCTCGGACCTGTCTTTTGGCGCACGCCGTGTGATGCGATACGCTTTCCCCGCCCGATCGGACGACGTAACCACTGGTGTCGACCGGGTCCGATCCCCGCCCTCGTAGCTCAGGGGATAGAGCGTCTGCCTCCGGAGCAGAAGGCCGCAGGTTCGAATCCTGCCGAGGGCACAGCACACCAGGTCCCGACCATCCGGTCGGGACCTTTTTCGTTTGTCGATTCGGGGGATGCTCGCGCGTCGGAGAGATGTATGGCCCGAACGAGGGCCGCGCCGACGAACGAAGGACATGCCATGACCACGACTCGAACCGACGACTCGGCCGCCATCGCGCAGATCTTGGCCGATCAGTACAAGGCCTGGGCGGCTGGGGACGCGGACGCTTTCGTCGCGGACTACGCCGAGGACGCCACGGTGATCATGCCGGGGACCTATCGGCGCAGCCGGGCGGAGATCCGGCAGGGTATGGCGGACGGGTTCGCGACCGTTCTCGCGAACTCGACCGTCACCGACGACATCGGAGATATCCGGTTCCTCGGCGCCGACCACGCCGTTGTCGTCAGCAAGGCCGCGATCGCGTTCGCCGGCGAGACCGAAGTACCCGCCGACCGGTACGTGAACGCGACCTGGGTCATGCACCGGCGCGACGGCAAGTGGACGGTCGCCGCGTACCACAACAGTCCCGCCGTGGCGCGTTAGCGGCCCGCTACGCTGCTCACCCGAATCGGACGATCGACACCGCCCCCACGATCACGCAGTACGCCGCGAACGGCAGCAGGGTCCGGGTCCGGAAGTACCGTTCGAGGTAGCGGACGGCGAGCCAGGATGTCACGCCGGAGACGACGGCGCCGACGATGATCGGGCCCCAGATCACCTCTGCGCGTGGGGTTATCAGGTCCGGGAGGTCGACGATCCCGGCGCCGAAGATCGCGGGGGTGGCGAGGAGGAAGGCGAATTTGGCGGCGTGTTCGTGTTCGAGACCGCGCCAGAGACCGCCGACCATGGTGAGGCCGGCCCGGCTGAAGCCGGTGAGGAGGGCACCGGCTTGGGCCAGGCCGATGCCGACCGCGTCCCGGGAGTCGAGGGCCGCGAGGCGCCGGTCGGATTGCGGCAGGGAAAGTGTTGTCGCCGTGCGCCTCCGGCTGTTCGCCTGATTCAGGGCGAAGCGGCGGCCGTATTCGGCGAGGGTGGGCTCGTTGCGGCGACGCAGGCCTTCGCCGACAACCAGCACCACGCCGTTGACGGTCAGGAAGGCCGCGGCGCACAAGGGAGCGGCGAAGACGTCGTGCAGCGGATGTTCCAGCAGCGGACCGAGAATCGCGACCGGCACGGTCGCGATCACGATCAGCCAGGCCAGCCGTTGCGGCACGGTATCCAGCCGCCTGGTCCGCACCATCTCGACGAATCCGGCGGCGATCGCGCACCAGTCCCGCCAGTAGTAGATCACCAGCGCGACCGCCGTCGCCACGTGCAGAGCGACGACGAATGCCAGATAGGTTACGGCCGAATCGGTTCCGCCCTGTCCGGGCAACGCTCCCCATCGACCTCCCAGCCAGGCCGCCACGAGAACCGAATGTCCGAGACTGGAGATCGGGAACAGCTCGGTGAAGCCCTGCACCGCGCCGATGACCATCGCTTGAAAATAGGTGAGCATCGCGACGAGTTTCGCACGGCAGTCATAGAGGTTGCTGTGAGTAGAATATCGGTTAAGTCACTGCGCGGCAACATGTTTCGAATAGTCCCAAATGCCCGAAGTTGATCTTGGTCGCTCATCGTTGCGCCCGCACACTCCGAAAGGTCGACGCCACGAGCAAGGTCAGCACCGCGATCCCGGCCGCCGCGGCGAAGGCGGTCGTGATACCGGAGACGAGCACGTGCACGGCCGATCCGGACGCGGCCCGCACGGCGGTGCCGAATACCGTGACCAGTACCGCCAGCCCCAGCGCGGCGCCGGTCTGCTGCAGCGTCTGCAACGCGCCGCCCGCCGCACCGGCCTCCTCGGGCGCCACATTCGCCATGATGATCACGTTCAGCGGCGAGAAGGCCAGGCCGATACCGCATCCCATCAACAGCGTCGCCACCGCGAGCAGCGGGAAGTAACCGGTATCGGTATCGAGCAGGGTGAGCAGCGCCAGCCCGGCGATCATCGCGGACGTGCCCACCAGCGTCACCGGTTTGGGACCGAAGCGCGGCAGCAGGCGCGGAATCAGCCGGATCATCGCGAACATCGTCACCGCGGTCGGCAGGAAGGCGAAACCCGTTGCCAGCGCGCTCATTCCCCGCACTTCCTGCAGATACTGGGTGAGGAAGAAGAACATCGAGGTCCCCGCCATCGGCCCCAGGAACATGTTGGCGTACGCGGCGGCCCGATTGCGGTCGGCGAACAGGTGCAGTGGCAGCAGCGGTTGTGCGGCCTGGCGTTCGATCAGCAGGAATGCGATCAGTGCGAGCACGCCGGCCGCCAGCGACACATCGGTCGTCACATCGTCCCAGCCGTGCGCCGCGGCGCTGATGAAGCCGTAGACCAGCGCGGCCACCGCACCCGTCGCGGTCACCGCTCCGGGCAGGTCGAGATGAGCGCGACGGCGCGGCGCGTCGGGTAGGTACCGTGCCGCCAGCAGTGCCACGGCCAGTCCGAACGGCACGTTGATGAACAGCACCGAGCGCCAGCTCAGCCACTGGGTCAGCAGTCCACCCAGGATCAGCCCGATCGCGAATCCCGCACTGGACATTCCGGAGAACAGCGCCAGCACCCGGACCCGCATCTTCGGATCGGCGAAGGTGGTGGTCAGCAGGGCGAGAGTGTTCGGACCGGCCATCGCACCACCGAGGCCCTGCACGATGCGAGCGACGATCAGCCAGGCGGCCGACGGCGCCAGCCCGCCGCCGAGGGAAGCGAGGGTGAAGAGCACGGTTCCGAGGATGAAGATGCGCCGGCGTCCGAACAGGTCGCCGGCCCGGCCGCCGAGCAGCAGCAGCCCGCCGAAGACCAGGGTGTAGGCGTTCATCACCCAGGACAGGCCGGTGGCACTGAAGTGCAGATCGTGCTGGATGCGGGGCAGTGCCACGTTCATCACGGTGATGTCGAGCACGATCATCAACTGGCAGGTCAGCAGCGTGGCCAGCACGATGCCGGAGCGCAGCCGCCCGGGCGGTGCGCCGACCTGCGGTGACGAGGAAATCGTGGAGGTAGTCAAGGAGGCTCCATCGGATTGCGGAACTAAACGGAGAATGTCTCCGTTTCCAATGGAGATAGCATATGGAGAAGTTCTCCGGTTACGCAAGACTAAGCGGAGAGTTCATCCGTTTCCACTGGAGGAATCGTGAGCGCACCGTCGACACAGGGGTCCGGGCGCGCGGCGCCGCCGCGTCCGATGCGCGCGGATGCGCGGCGCAACTACGAGCGCATACTCGCGTGCGCGCGGGAGGCGTTCGCCGAATTCGGCCCGGAGGCGCCCCTGGACGAGGTGGCGCGCCGAGCCGCGGTGGGACCGGGCACCCTCTATCGCCACTTTCCCAACCGGGACGCGCTCATCGAGGCGGTCTATCGCTCGAGTATCGAGGCATTGGCCGAACTCGCCGCCGAGCTGACCGAAACCCTCTCCCCCCTCGACGCGCTGGAGCAGTGGTTCCGCGCCCAGGTGCGATTCGTGATGGACAAACGCAGTCTGGCGGTGACCCTCAAGGCCGCCATCGACCGCGGATCGCAGACCTTCTTGCTGTGTTCGAATCTGATCACCGACGCCGCGACGGCGGTCCTGCAACCCGCCCAGGACGCCGGCCTGATCCGCCCGGAAATCGAACCGCGCGATCTGTTGCGCCTGGGCCACGGTATCGGCGTCGCGTGCGAAACCTCACCCGATGCGGCAGAACGGCTGATCACGGTGACCCTCGCCGGGCTGCGCACCATCGGCTGAGCCGATATTCGATTGCCCGCCGAGACCGGTGGCCGTAGCCTCGCTCCGTTTTCCGTTCATCCATTCGGAAGGAGTGAACACGTGCAACCACTGACCGAACGCGAGATCCGCTCGTCGTTCGTCAACTGTTCCAAGGGCGATGCCAAACGCATGCCGGTCCCCCGGGATCTCGACACGCGACCATGGGAGGACCTGGACTTCTTCGGCTGGAACGACCGGTCGATGCCGGGTCGCGCGTATCTGGTGACCCCGCAGGACGATCGGCTGGTCGGCGTGGCACTGCGCTACGAGACGGGCGGATCCGGCCGGGCCCAGCTCTGCTCGATCTGCCTGACCACGCACACCGGTACCGGGGTATCGCTGCTCACCGCGCACAAGGTCGGCGAATCCGGGCGGCGCGGTAACTCGATCGGCATCTACATGTGCACCGATCTGGCCTGTTCGCTGTACGCGCGCAACAAGAAGCGCCCCGCGCTGGGCAACCGCTACCGCGAGGATCTGACCGACGAGGAGAAGGCCGAACGGGTGCGCACCAACCTGCGCGCATTCGTCGAGCGCCTCTACAGCTGACCGAACACCGACAGCGTCCACCCGATCGAACGGAGGTAGATGCCGTGCGCCGACACTCGAGGACCGCACCGCAGCCCTGATGCCCCGAGCCCGCGCCGCCGGACTCGGGGCATTGTCATATCTGCTCGTCATATCTCCTCCCGGCTCGTCTCGCCGGGACCCGTCTCATCTCGGCACCGACACCAGATACCGCTGCACCGTCGCGCCGATCTCCGCGACGATCTCCTCGGCCGTCAACGCCACCACCGGTGGCAGGCGCAATACATAGCGGCACACCGCCAGTCCCAGAATCTGCGTGACCACCAATCCGGCTCGCCGCGGCGCGTCCGCGGGGTCGCCGACGCGGGTCACCATCGGCATCAGCTGTTCGGCGAAGACGCGTTGAAACCGTTGCGCCACAGTCTCGTCCGACACCGAAGAACGCAACAGGGTCAGCAGCAGTTCGTTACCCGGTGGCGTCTCCCACAGTTCCAGGAAGCGCCGGGCGACCGTCGCACCCAGCTCGTCCTCGGCCACCGCGGCCAGATCCGGCAGGGCGAGATCGACGTCGAGCGCCGCGTCGAACAGGCCGTCCTTGTTGCCGTAGTACCGCATCACCATCGACGGATCGATGCCGGCGTCGGCGGCGATCGCCCGGATGGTCGCCTTGGCATATCCCTCGCGGGCGAAATGCCGGCGAGCCGCCTCCAGAATCGCCGCGCGAGTGGCGTCCGAGCGGCGCGGCGCAGTCTCTTCACTCATGCCCACAACCGTAGGCCAACAACTGTTGACTTTCCATCCCCCCAGTTTTATCCTGATGTCAACAGCCGTTGGCCAACATACGTTGGCAAACCTGAGGGAGTAGTCATGAGCAGCACCGTTCCCGCCACCGCCGCGGTCGTCATCGTCGGCGCCGGACCCGCCGGACTGACCGCCGCGATCGCACTCGCCGATGCCGGCGCCGATGTGGTTCTGCTGGATCGACTGGCCGCCGGGGCGAACACGTCCCGCGCCGCGGTCGTCCATGCCCGCACGTTGGAGGTCCTCGACGAGATGGGCATCGCCACGACCCTGCACGACCTGGGACTCGAGGTGCCGCGCTTCGTCATGTACGAAGGCGCCGACCGGTTGACCACCATCGGCTTCTCCGACCTGCCGACACCGTTCCCCTACACGCTGATGATCGGCCAGGAGACGACCGAGGCGGTCCTGCTCGACCGGCTGCAGCGGGCGGGCGGAACGGTCGTGCGCCCCGTGGAGGTCACCGCGGTGATACCGGGCGAGGAATTCGTCACCGTCGAATTCACCGATGCCACAGGGCAATCCGGATCGATCCGCGCCGAGTACGTGATCGGCGCGGACGGGATGCACAGCCGGGTCCGCGAGGCGGCGGGAATCGGCTTCACCGGCGCCACCTATCCGGAATCGTTCGTCCTGGCCGATGTGCGGATGGACTGGCCCGCCTCGCGCGACGAGGTATCGCTGCACGTCTCGCCCGAGGGCATCGTGGTGGTCGCACCCCTGCCGGACACCGACCACGATCGTTTCCGCGTCGTCGCCACCGTCGCCGAGGCGCCCGAACATCCCACCCGCGCGCAGGTGCAAGCGCTGCTGGATGCCCGCTGCCCCGGCGCCACGGTGCGAGAGGTGCTGTGGAGCTCACGTTTTCGCGTGCACCACCGGGTGGCCGACCGCTATCGCGCCGGGCGGATCCTGCTGGCCGGCGATGCCGCACATGTGCACAGCCCGGCCGGTGGGCAGGGAATGAACACCGGGATCCAGGATGCGGCCCTGCTGAGCACGCTGCTGGCCCGGGTCCTGGGCGGCGAACCCGACGCGCTGCTCGACGACTACGAGCGCACCCGCCGCCCGGTCGCGCTGGACGTGGTGGCCTTCACCGATCGCATGACCCGGATGGCGACGCTGCGCCCGCGACCGGCCCGCATGCTGCGCAACACCGCGATCCGCCTCGTCACCCGCATCCCGGCGGTGCGCACGGCGCTGGCCTACCGGCTCGCCGAACTCGCCAACCGGTGAAAAACGCTCAGGCGCAGGCCAATCCGAACTCCGCGGTCGCGGTCCGGCCGGCCACCACATCGACCTTCTCGGCGGGGCCGGTGGCCAGCCGGCATCCCATCGGCACCGACGTCACCTGAACCTGATAGCAGTCGGCGGCCACATCCTGGTGGGCCTTGCCGTCCCGGCCGGTGGTCAGAGTCGCCAGCACCGATCCGGCCTGACACGTGGTGATGCCCGCGGCGAGTCCGGCGGCGGCGTACTTCTCGGGACCGTGGGTGGCCACCACCTCGATCGTGCCGTTGGTGCCGTGGTCGGCTGCCGCGGGCGCGGACGCGGGCGCCGATGTCTTCGCCGGTGCGCGGTCGGCCTCGGCGGAGCAGGCGAGCGCGGGTAGTACGGCGGCACACAACGTCATCGCGAACAGTATGCGGCGCACCTGGTCTCCTCTCACCGGACGGATATCGCTCTCACTGTAGGCGACCGAGCCCGCCGGACCGGCGCACGAACGCGGCGATCCGGCCTGGCGATTCGGTCCCGGTGAGCGGGACCGGGTTTGGCGAATCGCGAGTCTCGCGCGGTAGACGGAACTACCGTCGTCGCAGCCGAACGCAGTTCCCCGAAAGGATCCGGCATGAAATTGATGTACGCCCTCTGGGGGCCGGATCTCGCGGACACCCTGCACGCGCCGGAGTTCCACCGGCGGCTGGCCGCCGCGGGGGCGACCGAACTCCAGGTCAACATCGGCGACGCCGACGTCGCGGCCGCACAACTGCGGGTGAGCACCTACGACGAACCCGTCGCGGCGATCGTCGGCGTCTGGAGCGAGGGACAGAACGGGCCGATCACCGATGTGCTCGGTGGCGTGGCCGAGCGGATCAACGGCTGGATCGTGGACGAACGCGAACCGCTCACCACCGCGCGGCCCCCGGACGGAACCCGCTACGAGGCGCTGGCCAATATCGCGCTGCTGCGAATTCCGCAGGAGCTGACCCGCGCCGAATGGCTGCGCAATTGGCAGGACCGGCATACCACCGTGGCCATCGAAACCCAGGCCACCTTCGGTTACGTGCAGAACACCGTGGTCGCGGCGGTCACTCCGGGGCCGCGGGTGGACGCGCTGGTCGAGGAACTCTTCCCGATGGACGCGATGACCGACCAGCACGCGTTCTGGGGCAGCGGCGGTGACGACGCGGAGTTGCAGCGCCGCGCCGGTCGCATGATGGCCAGCGTCGCGACCTTCGGCGCCGACCGCGATCTCGACGTCATTCCGACCAGCAGGTACCGCTACGACCTGACCGCCTCGTAGCGGATCAGAGCAGCCCCGCCTCGCGCATCAACGCCTCGACTCGATCGGGGTCGAGTTCGCTCGGATTCACGCGCGGCGGGTCCAGCGAATCCAGCGGCGGCAGCGCCGGATCGGCGGGGACACCCGCGGCCACCGGATACTCCATGGCCGCACCGCCGCTGAGCAGACGCTGCCCGGCCGCGGCCGTCACGAATCGCACGAACCGCTGGGCCTCGGCGGCGTGCCGGCTCGACTTCAGCACCCCCGCACCGGACAGCGAGAGGTATCCGCCCGGGTCCCCGCCGCGGAAATAGTGCGGCGTCGAGGGACCGATGATCCGCTCGGGTGCGGGCTGGTCGCGGTACCAGTCGGTGGCGAAGACCAGCGCGCCGCCGACCCCTCCCGCACCGACCGCCTTCAGTGCCGCGAAGCCGTTGGGCGCGTCGGTGGCGTTGTCCTTCACCCCGTGCAGCCACGCGCGCGTGGCGTTCTCGCCGTCGAGTGCCAGCAATGCCGCGACGATCGCCTGGAAGTCCGCGCCGTGCGAATCGGCGGTCCAGCGGCCGTGCCATCGCGGCTGTTGCAGGTCCAGCAAGCCGGCGGGCAGTTCGGCGGGCGGGATCTTCCCCGGGTGGAAGACGAATGCGGTCGACCGCGCGGCGATTCCGGTCCACTGCCCCGAACTCGGACGGAACTGTTCGGGCACCTGCGCGAGGGTGGCGGGGTCGAGGCCGGCGAACAGACCGGCGCGCTCCATCCGGGCCATCGCCGGTGAATTCTCGGTGAGAACCACATCGGCCGGCGATCGGTCGCCCTCGGCCAGCACCTGATCGGCGACTTCGGCGTCGGCGCCGTCGCGCAACGTCACCCGGATTCCGGTCTGCTCGGTGAAGGCGTCGGCCCACTGCCGGGTCAGACGCTGATCATGCGAGTTGTAGACCACGATCTCCGGCTCGTCCGAGGACGCCGAACACGCGGTGATCATGGCCGAGGCGGCCAGCGCCACCACGCCGAGCACGAGTTTCCACCGACGTTCGTGCTGCTGCGCCGCTGCCATGGACCGTCCTTCCGATCGGATACTGCGCCGAGGCGACCGGCTAGCCAACCTACCCGGTGAGCCGACGGCACGACACACGGTATGGTGTCGGCCTGGGTAGGGTCGGCCGTGGATCGGTACCGACCACCCACGAGGAAGCGACGATGACCTGTTGCGGGCCGAATCGCCGCCGCCTGCTCGCGGCCCTGGCCGCCGCGGCCGCCACACCGGTCGTGCTTCCGATTTCGGCTCGGGCACAGGCGAATTCACTGCGCGCGACGGATCTGGAGGTGGTCACGCTCACCGACACGTCGGCGATCATCACCTGGACGACACTCGCCGCCGATGCGTCGGGAGCATCGGTCCCGGTCGCGGCCGGCACCGAGATCCGCTTGGCCCCTGCGGATTCCGCCGGTCCCGCCCGGCCGGTGCCCGTGACCGGCGCCGATCGGACGCCGTATCACTACGCCCAGATCGACGGCCTGGAGCCGGGACGGCGATATCGATTCGAGGCGTGGTCGGACGGGGTGCGGGCGGTACCGGCCCCGGAGTTGGTCACTCATCTGCCCGGCGCACCCGAATGTAGCGGTGAATTCACCACTCTCGTCGCTCCCCCGGGCCGGTTGCTGCGCACCCTCGCGCTCTGCAACGACGTGCACATCGGTGAGGAGACCAGCGGCATCATCGCCGCAGGGCTGCCGCCGGGCGTGCGACAGGAACCGGGACTGCCGCCGTACCCCGAGGTGATGCTGGCGGCATTGCTCGACGATCTGCGCCGGCCGGATCGCGGCGCCGACCATCTGATCCTGGCCGGTGATCTGACCGCGGAAGCCACCTCCGAGCAGACCCGGGCGGTGCGAAATCGGCTGGACGCCTGGGGAATCGAGGGTCGGGACTGGTTCGCCGCACGCGGCAATCACGACCGTCCCCATCCCGGCGCCGACTACGCCGGCTGTCCGGCGGTGGCGGCCGACCACTACGACTGCTGGGGCGAATCCTTCCTTCCCCCGGCACAATCGACCGAACATCGGCTCGGCGGGTTGCGGCTGATCGGACTCGACACCACCGAACTGGACGGCTCCGGGGGCAGTATCGGTCCCGAGCAATTCGATCGCCTGCGCGAATCGCTGCGTCGCGATCCCGACCGGCCGACGGTCGTCTTCGGACACCATCCGGTCACCGCGGAATCGGGACTGACCAATATCGCCGGCCCGAATTTCGTGCTGAATCGATCGGACGCGCTCACCCTGCAGCAGCTGTATCAATCGACACCGGGGGTGTTCTTCCACCATGCGGGCCATACCCACCGCAATCGCCGCACCCGCCCCGACATCCCGCTCCGGGTGGAATTCCTGGAAGTGGGCGCGGTGAAGGAGTATCCGGGCGGCTACACCCTGCTGCGCCTCTACGAGGGCGGTTACATGGTCAATTTCTACAAAACCCGCACCCCGGACGCGCGGCGGTGGAGCACCCGCAGCCGGGCCGAATATCTCGGACTGATGCCCGAGTACACGCTCGGAAACACCGCCGATCGCAACCATGTTGTCCTCGGTGATCTTTCGGGACTGTCCTGAATCACCGATCCGGCGACTCCCGGACCGCAGCGTGGGAGCGGGCGGGCAAATACACTCGGCAGTATGGCCGCACCCCGCCCGCTTCCGCTGGACCCCATCGAAGAGGCCCACCGCCAGTGGACCTCGCACGGCTGGGGCGATGTCGCCGACGGCATGGCCGCGGTGACCTCTCTGGTGCGTGCCCAGCAGATCGTGATGGCCCGGGTGGACGAGGCGCTGCGCCCGTCGGGGCTGACCTTCTCCCGCTACGAATTGCTGACGCTGCTCGGCTTCAGCAAGACCGGGGCGCTGCCGATGGCGATGGCCAGCGCCCGGTTGCAGGTCCACCCGACGAGTGTCACCAATACCGTCGATCGGCTCGAAGCGGCCCAACTGGTCAAACGAGTACCACACCCCAGCGACCGCCGGGCAACCCTGATCGAGATCACGGCCGCCGGCCGCGATCTGGCGGCGGCGGCAACCCGGGAATTGAACGAGAAGGTCTTCGCCCGGCCGGGCCTGCCTCCGGAGCGTCTCCAGCTGCTGCTGCAACTGCTCGCGGAATTCCGGCGCGAGGCGGGCGACTTCGACAGCGGTGATACGCCGACCCGGTGGGCCTGAGGGTCGACTCGCCAGCATTCCGGCAGCGACATCCCGGGCCGCTGCCTTTCCATCGGCGGCCGGAAGGTTCACCATGGACGCCATGGTGCTGGTCCTGGGCGTGTCGGCGGGCGCTGGTGGCGCGCGCGCCATGCTCACCCATTCCGATCAGCCGCATCTGCCGCCGATCGACCGCTGTGTGGTCGCGCGCCGCGCGGGCGCGGGGGTCGAGGAGCCGGTCTTCCAGGCCATCGACGCGATGCGGGCATCCGCGGCCGACCGCGACGAATTCGTCACCGGCATCGCCGTCACCTCCCGCTGCGCTTTGCACGCCGAGGCCATCCGGGCCGCGGCCGGACGCAGCCGGCTGACCATCATCGACGAACCGCCGGCCCAGTTGCGGTATCTGCGGTTCAGCGGACAACTGCCCGACGAGGGTGCGGTGCTGATCTACGACCTCGGCAGTTCCGGGCTCACCCTCACCGAGGCCGACTGCCGCACTCAGGCCATTCTCGCCGCCAAGCGCAGCACCCTTCTGGGCGGCGACGGCCACGACGCCCTGCTGCGCTGGCATCTCGCGCACGGCGGGGTGGAGATCGACAATGCCGCCGGACGCGACTACAAGGAACAGCTCAGCGCCACTCGGGTGGTGACGGTCGGCGATCCTCGCTCCGGCACGCGAATCGTCGTGACGCGCAGCGATTTCCGTGATCTGGTCGCGGCCGGGATCCATCATTCGGTGTCGTATGTGCGGCAGTTGATCGACGACACCGGGGTCGCGCCGCGGGCGGTGGCACTACTGGGCGGTTGCACGCGTAGCCCGGGTGTCCGGGAGTCGCTGGAGCAACTGCTGGATCTGCCGGTGATCTACGATCCGGAGCCCGATTTCGTCTCCGCGCGCGGTGCGGTGCTGATGGCCACCGAACAACCGGCGGCGCGCCGGGTGCGCGGTATCCGATTCGCCCCGCCGCAGTGCGGGGCGGCGAAGCCGACGCCGCGACCGGCGGTATCGCGACGCAAGGTGGTCGCCGCGCTGGCGGTGACCGCGGCGCTCGGCGCGACGGTCACCGGCCTGCTGGTCACCGGACACGATTCGGCGCGGCCGGCGCACGACGGCACCCCGGCCCGTCCGGTGGAGGTCGCGGGCAGCAGCGCCGAACCCGTTCCCGGGAAGTGACGCCGCGAATCATCCGTCGAGTTTGACGGTGGCCTTCTCGGCGTTCATCGCCGCCGCGCACGGGTCGGGGGTGGCGAGGCGGGAGCGGTTCTGCACCCAGTAGGTGACCGTCCCGGAATCGGCGGCCGACACTCCACAACTGCCCGGGTCGCGGGGATCGTGCCAGATCAGGCCGCCGAAATCGGCGACGACCAGATGGTCGGTGCGATAACCGAGGGCAGCCGCCACCTGGCCGTCACGCAACAACGAGTCCTGCGCGAACCAGGCGTAGGTGATATCGACGATGCCGCCGCCGGGGTAGTTGCCCTCCCAGGCGCAGATGGTCGGTCCGCCCTCGCGGTGAACGGCGGTGGCGTGCACCAGATTCGCGATCTCGGCATCGGTTTCCGGACCGCAGCCCTGCAGAAGTTCGTCCTCGGCCCGCGCCGGCCGCTGCGCGGGCGTCGGCCCCGAGGAACATCCGGTCGCGGCGGCGATCAGGGCCACCGCGACGACGAGACGGCGCGCTCGGCGCATGATCCTCACCCCGCCTTCGCCAGGGTCGCCGCGGCCAGCTGCCGCACGGCCGAACAGGCTTGTGCCGCAGGCTGTTGCGGCTCGTCGGCGCGCCAGTCGACGAAATCCGCGGCACCGGAATCGACGGCGGCCTCACACGACTGCGGAGTGGCGAAGAGCCGGCCGGTGTGGTCGCCGACCCGCAGCGCCGACACCTGGGCCGCGGGGTCGGTGGCGGTGTGCGCGGCGATCGGGCTGGCACGGAACCATTCGAAGGTCACCGAGGTGCCCGCGGCCGCCTCCCAGCGGCAGCGCAGCGGATTGGCCGAAATCTGCTGTATGCCGGAAATGCCCGTTGCGGCAACGATATCGGCATCGGTGGCGGACCCGCATTCGGCGACCGCCAATGCCTGCGCGGCAGCCGGCGCTGGGAGCGAACTCGTCACGGCCGGGGTCGTTCCGGACGCGCCGCAACCCGCCACCACCGCAGCGGAGGCCACGGTGATCACGGCGGCTACCCATCTCACGCCGATGAGCGTACGGGAAATGCCTGGGCCCGCGACGGCTCGACGGGCGTGGACCCGTGCGGTCGCCGGCACCGCGACAGCGCACCGCCGCCCAGGCCAGCTCGAAACCCGGATGCCGGCAAGGGCGGGGCCGACGACTGCGAGCGATGCGCGGCGGTCAGGGGCAGCGCTCAGCGGTGTTCGAAGTTCGCCGCGCGCTTCTCCACGAAGGCGGTCATGCCCTCGGTCTGATCCTCGGTGGCGAACAGCGAGTGGAACACCCGGCGTTCGAAACGCAGGCCCTCGGTGAGCGTGGTTTCGTACGAGCGGTTCACGGCCTCCTTGGCGATCATCACCGACGGCAGCGACATGCCGGCGATGGTCTCGGCGACCTCGCGCGCGGTGGACAGCAGTTCCGCCGCCGGAACGACACGGGCCACCAGTCCGGCGCGTTCGGCCTCCTCGGCGCCCATGTTGCGGCCGGTGAGAATCAGATCCATGGCCTTGGCCTTGCCGACCGCACGGGTCAGGCGCTGTGAGCCGCCCATACCGGGGATCACGCCGAGCTTGATCTCCGGCTGGCCGAACTTCGCGGTGTCGGCGGCGATCAGGATGTCGCACATCATCGCAAGCTCGCAGCCCCCGCCCAGGGCGTATCCGGCCACCGCCGCGATGATCGGCTTGCGGAACGCGCCGACCCGGTCCCAGCCCTGGAAGAAATCGGCCAGGAACATGTCCATATAGGACTTGGACTGCATCTCCTTGATATCGGCGCCGGCGGCGAACGCCTTCTCCGAACCGGTCAGCACCACCGCGCCGATACCCGCATCGGCCTCCACCTCGTCGAGGGCGGCGGTGATGTCGGTGAGCACCTGCGTATTCAACGCGTTGAGTGCCTTCGGCCGATTCAGGGTGATCACCGCGACCCGTCCGGTGCGCTCCAGCAGAATGGTCTCGAAGTCGGTCACTGTTTCCCTTTCTCGGCTACTCGCCGGAATCCTGGCCCGGCTCCGCGCCGGAACGGCGACGAATATCGGTGACGATAGCGGAGAAGTCCAGGTCCCCCGCCGACCGGTTGAACTGCTCGTAGATCTCGGCCGCCAGCAGACCGAACCGTCCCTCGACATCGTTGTCGCGCAGCGCCTTCGCGGCCAGGCCGAGGTCCTTGTTCATCAGCGCGGTGGCGAATCCGGGCCGGTATTCGTTGTTGGCGGGGCTGGTCGGCACCGGGCCGGGCACGGGACAGTAGGTGGTCAGCGACCAGCATTGGCCCGAGGCGGTGGAGACCACGTCGTAGAACTTGTCGTGGGTCAGGCCCAGCTTCTCGCCCAGCACGATCGCCTCGGACAGCCCGATCATCGAGATGCCCAGCATCATGTTGTTGCAGATCTTCGCGGCCTGCCCCACGCCCGCGCCGCCGCAGTGCACGACCTTGCCGCCCATCACGTCCAGCACCGGCTGCGCCGCGGCGAAGTCCTCGGTCTCGCCGCCGACCATGAAGGTCAACGTGCCGGCGGTGGCACCGCCGACGCCGCCGGACACCGGTGCGTCCAGGGCCCGATGTCCCGCTGCCACAGCGACTTCCGCCGCGCGCTTGGCGTCGGCGACGTCGATGGTGGAGCAGTCGATGAACAGGGTGCCGGGTTTGGCGGACGGCAGCACCGCGTCGTAGACGTCGAGCACGATGCGGCCGTTGGGCAGCATGGTGATGACGATCTCGGCTTCCGTCACGGCCGCCGCGGCGGTGTCGAAGACCTCCACCCCGTCGGCGCGGGCCTGTTCCTGCGCGGCCGGTACGGGGTCGTAGGCCAGCACCTGATATCCGGCACGCACCAGATTCGCCGCCATCGGGCCGCCCATATGCCCGAGGCCCAGGAAGGCCACCTTCGTCACGCTCATCACTCCTGTGCTCCGCTCAGTCCGAGTTCCCGGTCGCCCAGATCGGCGAAATAGCTGTCCACCAGCGCATCCGACACCTCGGCGAGGGTGGCGGGCGCCCACTGCGGATTGCGGTCCTTGTCGACCACCTGGGCGCGGATGCCCTCCACTAGGTCGTGGGTGGTCAGCGCGGCGACCGAGACCCGATACTCCTCGTCGAGCGCCTGTTCCAGGTTCGCCGCCCGCCGGGCGTTGCGCAGGGACCGCAACGTAACCTTCAGCGCCACCGGCGATTTCGCCAGCAGATCGCCTGCGGCCTTGGCGGCCTCGGGGGCATCGTGGCGCTGCAGCCGCGCGACGATCTCCTCCACCGTGTCGGCGCTGTAGCAGGCATCGATCCACGACCGCTGCGCGGCGAGATCCGACGCCGGCGCGGGCTGCGCGACGGCGGCGATCGCGGCGTCGGCATCGGTGCGCCGCAGCTGTGCCAGCAGATCCGGAATGCGTTCGGCGGGAACGAAGTGGTCGGCGAATCCCGCCGCGATCGCATCACCGGCGCCCATGCGAGCCGTGGTCAGGGCGACATGGGTACCCAGCTCACCCGGTGTGCGCGCCAGCAGATAGGTGCCGCCCACATCGGGAATGAAGCCGATACCGGTCTCGGGCATGCCGACCATCGACCGCTCGGTCACGATGCGGCGATTGCCGTGCGCGGACAGCCCCACACCGCCGCCCATCACGATGCCGTCCATCACGGCCACATACGGTTTCGGATAGTTGCCGATCAGCGCGTTGAGGATGTACTCGTCGCGCCAGAACCGGCCGCTCGGCGAATCGGCGCTGTCGCGACGCGAAACACCGTGCGCCACAGCATTCTTCGCGTCGGTGTGAATCGCGACGATATCGCCGCCCGCACACAGTCCGCGTTCCCCGGCGCCGGTCAGCACCACCGTGCGAACCTCGTCGTCGTCGGCCCACTCGCGCAGGGCGGACAGAATCGCCTGCGCCATCGGGTGATTGAGCGCGTTGATGGCCTTGGGCCGGTTGAGCGTGATCAGGCCGACGCCGTCGCGCTTGTCGAACAATACTTCTGCTTCGGTCATGTGATTCCTTACGCTGTATCCGCTCATGCCGCGCCGACCACCGAGCGGGCCACCACGACCCGCATGATCTCGTTGGTTCCCTCGAGAATCTGGTGCACGCGCAGGTCGCGCACGATCTTCTCGATTCCGTACTCGGCCAGATAGCCGTAGCCGCCGTGTAGTTGCAGTGCCTTGTTGGCCACCTCGAATCCGGCATCGGTGCCGAAGCGCTTGGCCATCGCGCACAGCTCCACCTTGTCGGCGGCATCCGCGTCGAGCGCGGCCGCGGCCCGCCACAGCAGGGTCCGCGCCGCCTCCAGTGAGGTGCGCATATCGGCCAGGTCGAACTGCAGTGCCGCATTGTCGAGCAGCCGGGCCCCGAATGCCGTGCGCTGGGCCATATACGCCACGGTCCGGTCCAGCGCGGTCTGGCCGCCGCCGAGGGAGCAGGCCGCGATGTTGAGCCGGCCACCGTTGAGGCCGTTCATCGCGATCCGGAAGCCGTTGCCCTCGCCGCCGAGCAGATTCGCCGCCGGCACCCGGGCGTCGTCGAGGATGACCTGCCGGGTCGGCTGCGCGTTCCAGCCCATCTTCTTCTCGTTGGCGCCGAAGGAGAGTCCGGGCGTATCCGCGGGCACGATGAAGGCCGAGATGCCGCGCGAACCGGCATCGTCGGTCCGCGCCATCAGCACGTACACATCGGTGCTGCCCGCGCCCGAGATGAACTGCTTGACGCCGGTGAGCAGATAGTCGTCGCCGTCGCGAACGGCCCTGGTGCTCAGGGCCGCCGCGTCCGAGCCGACTCCCGGTTCGGTGAGCGCGTAACTGCCCAGCAGATCCATCGAGGTCAGCCCGGGTAGCCACCGATTGCGCTGGGCCTCGGTGCCGTAGCTGTCGATCATCCACGCGGCCATGTTGTGGATGGAGATGTAGGCCGCGATCGCCGGGCATCCGGTGGCGAGCTGTTCGAAGATCCGCACCGCGTCCACGCGGCGCAATCCGGAACCGCCGACATCCTCACCGACGTAGATGCCGCCCATGCCGAGCGAGCCGGCCTTGCGCAGCACATCGATCGGAAAGTGCTTGTGCTCGTCCCATTCCAAGGCGTTCGGGGCGAGCAACTCGTCGGCGAAGCCGCGCGCGGTGTCCACGATCGCCTGTTCGTCCTCGTCGAGTACGAACATCGAGTCAGTCCATCGTCGGGATGACGAAGTGATCGGCACCCGCGTCCGCGGCCGGCGCGGTCCGCAGGCCCTGGGGCCAGCGCTGGGTGACCGTCTTGGTCTTGGTGTAGAAGCGGATCGAATCGGGACCGTGCTGGTTCAGGTCGCCGAAGCCGGACGCCTTCCAGCCGCCGAAGGTGTGATACGCGATCGGCACCGGAATCGGGACGTTGACGCCGACCATGCCGACCTGCACGCGCGCGGCGAAATCGCGGGCGGTGTCACCGTCACGGGTGAAGATCGCGACGCCGTTGCCGAATTCGTGTTCGCTCGGCAACCGCAGCGCCTCCTCGTAATCGGCGGCGCGCACGATCGCGACCACCGGACCGAAGATCTCCTCCCGGTAGATCCGCATCTGCGGGGTGACGCGGTCGAAAAGTGTTGCGCCGACGAAGAATCCGTCCTCGGCGCCCGCCACCTCGAGCCCCCGGCCGTCGACCACGAGTTCCGCACCCTCGTCGACACCGATCTGGACGTAGTTGTTCACCCGGTCCACACCGTCGCGGCCGACCAGCGGCCCGAAGTCCGCGCCCGGATCGTCGGAGCGGCCCACGTTCAGCTTGCCGATGCGCTCGACCAGCTTGGCGCGCAACCGATCCGCGGTCTCCGCACCGACCGGCACCGCCACCGAGATGGCCATGCAGCGTTCCCCCGCCGAGCCGTAGCCGGCGCCGATCAGCTGATCGGCGACATCGTCGAGATCGGCGTCCGGCATGACGATCGCGTGGTTCTTGGCGCCGCCGAAGCACTGGGCGCGCTTGCCGTTCGCGGTGGCGGTTTCGTAGATGTACTGCGCGATCGGGGTGGAGCCGACGAAGCCCACGGCCTTGATCCGCTCGTCGTTCAGCAGTGTGTCGACCGCCAGCTTGTCACCGTTGACGACGTTGAACACACCGGCCGGCAACCCGGCCTCGAGGAACAGTTCGGCCAGCCGCAGCGGCACCGAGGGGTCACGCTCGGACGGCTTGAGCACGAAGGCGTTACCACAGGCCAGCGCCGGTCCGGCCTTCCACAGCGGAATCATGGCCGGGAAGTTGAAGGGGGTGATGCCGGCGACCACTCCGAGCGGCTGCCGCATCGAGTACACGTCGATCCCGGTGCCCGCGCTCTCGGTGTACTCCCCCTTGAGCAGGTGCGGGATGCCGATCGCGAATTCGATCACCTCGAGTCCGCGCTGAATATCGCCCTTGGCGTCCGGGATGGTCTTGCCGTGCTCGCTGGACAGCAACGCGGCCAGCGAATCCATCTCGTCCTGGACCAGGGCGACGAACTTCATCAGCACCCGGGCCCGCTTCTGCGGATTGAACGCGGCCCACGTGCGCTGCGCCTGCGCCGCATTCGCGATCGCGCCCTCGACCTCGGACACACTCGCCAGCGGCACCCGCGCCTGCACCTGCCCGGTGCTGGGGTCGTAGACGTCGCCGAAGTTACCGGAGGTCCCGGGCACGTGCTGCCCGCCGATGAAATGAGTCAGTTCGCGAACCATGCCAGTCCTGTTCTCGATGCGGTCGATGCCTCCCACGCCGGAGCCGAGGCAGTATGCGGCCATCCTATAGTTGGACATCCAAGTATCGGAAGTCATGTGATTTACGCCACCAATGGCGCCGTGGTCCGCGTCACAGTACAGTTGATTTGACGTCCTACTATCGGGACGCCAAGCGTAGGTGCCCGGCGGTCCCGCGCCGGCCTCTGGTGGAGGATTACATGGCCGACCTGCACGTTCCGGTCCATCCCGTACGTTTCGTCACCTCCGCGGCCCTGTTCGACGGCCATGATGCGGCGATCAACATCATGCGACGCATCCTCCAGTCGCAGGGGGCCGAGGTGATCCATCTCGGGCACAACCGCGCGGTCCACGAGGTGGTCGACGCGGTGTTGACCGAGGACGTGCAGGGTGTGGCCGTCAGTTCGTATCAGGGCGGGCACGTCGAATACTTCGAATATCTGGCGAGCGCGCTGCGGGAGGCGGGGGCCGGCCATGTCGAGATCTTCGGCGGTGGCGGCGGCGTGATCGTCGCGGAGGAGATCGAACGGCTGGCGGCGGCGGGAGTGCGCATCTTCTCCCCCGAGGACGGCCAGCGCCTGGGCCTGCCCGGCATGATCAACGAACTCGTCCGCGCCTGCGACGTGGATCTGTCGACCGAACCGGCCGCGATCGAGGCGGTTCTCGCCGGTGAACGATATGCGTTGGCGCGCACCATGACCTGCCTGCAGGCCGATGCGCTGCCCGCCGCGCATCTGGACGAACTGCGGGCCGCGGCCGCCGGCCGGACCGTGCCGGTGCTCGGCATCACCGGCACCGGCGGATCCGGAAAGTCCTCGCTCACAGACGAACTCGTGCGGCGGTTGCGCACCGATCAGCAGGACAAACTGCGGGTGGCGATTCTCGCCGTGGACCCGACCCGGCGCCGCGGCGGCGGCGCACTGCTGGGTGACCGCATCCGGATGAACTCGCTCGACAGCGAACACATCTACTTCCGGTCGCTGGCCACCCGCGGCGCGCACGAATTGCCGACCAATATCGACGCGATGATCCTGGCCTGCAAGGCGGCCGGATTCGATCTGGTGATTCTCGAAACGCCGGGTATCGGCCAGGGTGACGCCGCGATCATCGACCACGTCGACATCTCGATGTATGTGATGACGCCGGAGTTCGGCGCCGCCTCGCAGCTAGAGAAGATCGACATGCTCGATTTCGCCGATGTGGTGGCCATCAACAAGTTCGAGCGCCGCGGCGCCGAGGACGCCCTCCGGGACGTCTCGCGCCAGCTCGTGCGCAACCGGGAGGCGTTCGGGTCGGCGCCGGAGGACATGCCGGTATTCGGCACCAGCGCGGCGACATTCAACGACGACGGGGTGACCGCGCTCTATCAGCATCTGGCCGGGCTGCTCGGTGCGCGCGGTCTGCCGCTGGAGACCGGGGTACTGCCGCGGGTCGACACCCGGGCCTCCACCCGCTTCGCGCAGATCATCCCGCCGGGACGAGTACGGTATCTGGCCGAGATCGCCGAGACCGTCCGCGATTACCATGCCGAGACGCGACGGCAGGTGGTCGCGGCGCAGCGGGTGCAGCGCTTCGAACAGGTGCTGGCGGAACTGGGGGCGACCGATGGCGCCGTCGACACCGAAATCGCTGCGGCGGACGATCTTTCGGCCGCGCAGCGAACGTTGTCCGGATTGCTCGCACGGGCGAACGAGGATCTCACGCCGGAATCGGCTGCGCTGCTGCGGGATTGGCCCGCCACCGTGGAGTCGTATCGCGGCGAGGAACAGGTGGTCCGCGTCCGCGACCGCGAGATTCGCACTCCGCTGCGACGAACCACGTTGTCGGACAACTCGATCCCGCGCGTGGCGTTGCCGCGCCTCACCGACCACGGCGAGCTGCTGCGCTTCCTGCGAGCGGAGAATCTGCCGGGCCGATTCCCGTTCACCGGCGGCGTGTTCGCGTTCAAGCGCGACAACGAGGATCCGGCCCGCATGTTCGCCGGTGAGGGCGATCCGTTCCGCACGAACCGGCGATTCAAGGTGCTCTCCGAACATGCCGAGGCCAAACGCCTCTCGACCGCGTTCGACTCGGTGACGCTCTACGGCCACGATCCGGCCCCGCGTCCCGATATCTACGGAAAGGTCGGCACCTCGGGCGTTTCCATCGCCACCGTCGACGATATGAAGGCCCTCTACAACGGGTTCGACCTCAGCGCGCCGAGCACCTCGGTCTCGATGACCATCAACGGTCCGGCGCCGACGATTCTGGCCTTCTTCCTCAATACCGCGATAGATCAAGCGCTGCAGCGCTTTCGGGAGGACAACGGCCGCGAACCGAGCGGCGACGAAGCGGCCGGCCTGCGTGCCCGCACCCTCGCCACGGTCCGGGGCACCGTGCAGGCCGATATCCTCAAGGAGGATCAGGGGCAGAACACCTGCATCTTCTCCACCGAATTCAGCCTGCGCATGATGGCCGATATCCAGGAATGGTTCGTCCGCAACGGCGTGCGCAATTTCTACTCGGTGTCTATTTCCGGCTATCACATCGCCGAGGCCGGCGCGAATCCGATCAGTCAGCTGGCGTTCACGCTGGCCAACGGATTCACCTATGTCGAGGCCTATCTGGCGCGCGGCATGGCCATCGATGAATTCGCGCCGAATCTGTCGTTCTTCTTCTCCAACGGCATGGATCCGGAGTATTCGGTGATCGGGCGGGTGGCCCGGCGGATCTGGGCGGTCACCATGCGCGACAAATACGGCGCCGACGATCGCTCGCAGAAGTTGAAGTACCACATCCAGACCTCCGGGCGGTCGCTGCACGCCCAGGAAATGAACTTCAACGACATCCGCACCACCCTGCAGGCCCTGATCGCCATCTACGACAACTGCAACAGCCTGCACACCAATGCCTACGACGAGGCGGTGACCACCCCCACCGAGGAATCGGTGCGACGCGCCCTGGCCATCCAGTTGATCATCAACAAGGAATGGGGCCTGGCGATGAACGAGAATCCGCTGCAGGGCAGTTTCGTGATCGACGAGCTGACCGATCTGGTGGAGGAGGCGGTGCTCGCCGAATTCGAGCGGATCAGCGAACGCGGCGGGGTGCTGGGCGCGATGGAGACCGGCTATCAGCGTGGGCGCATCCAGGACGAATCGATGCGCTACGAACACCGCAAACACGACGGGACGCTGCCCATCATCGGAGTGAACACGTTCCGCAATCCGAACGGCGAAACCCATCAGGTGCTGGAGCTGGCCCGCGGCACCGAGGCCGAGAAACAATCGCAGCTGCGGCGCACCGAGGAATTCGTCACCGCGCACCGCGAGCCGGCGCAGGCGGCGCTGGCCCGGCTCGAGGCCGCCGCACGCGGCGACGACAATGTCTTCGACGTGCTGATGGACGCCGCGCGGGTATGCACTCTGCAGCAGATCACCGACTGTTTCTTCACCGTCGGCGGGCAATACCGCCGCAATGTGTGACAAGGGTTCGGATGTGGCCCGCCGGTGTGTGCGGGCGTGTGACAATGCCGGAGAGCGGACAGTCGAACGCGACGGAAGGGCGCCATGGACCTCGCCGGTATCAGCGTTGTGGACGCACATATCCATCAATGGGATCCGCTGAACACCCCGCGGGATTTCAGCATGCTGGCGAAGCTGTTCCGGTTCGTGCCGGTGCCGGTCGACAAGGCCGCACGGCTGGCTCCCAAACGGGACCGCGATTTCGTCGGAATTCCCGATGCGTATCTGCGGCCGTATCTGCCCGCGGATTACCGAGAGGATCTGGGCGCGGTGCCGGTGGAGGCGCTGGTGCACATCGAGGTGGAATGGGCGGGGCGGGCACCGGACGCCAAGGCCGACGAGACGCGCTGGGTGGCCAGCCTGCCCTTCGGTGTGGACACTCCGGCCCTGGGCGCGATCATCGGCAGCGGTGATCCGGCGGCGCCCGGATTCGCCGAGCTCATCGACAAGCATCAGTCCGCGTCACCGCTGTTCCGCGGTATCCGCACCATGGTCGCCCATCATCCGGATCCCGGGGTGCGATCGTTCTGCCGGGCCGAGGGCGCACTGACCGAGTCGGCCTTCCTCGACGGCTTCGCGGTCCTGGCCGAACGTGGGCTGTCGTTCGAGGCGTGGGTCTATTCGCATCAGCTCCCGCAGGTCACCGCCCTGGCCCGGCGCTATCCCGAGGTGACGATCGTGCTCAACCATCTCGGCACGCCGGCCGGAATCTTCGGCCCGGTCGGCAAGAACACCGGCACCCAACCGGGCCGGCGCCGCGAACTGTTCGTGCAGTGGCGCGACGATATCGCCACGCTCGCGACACATCCCAATGTGATGGCCAAGGTCAGCGGGCTGGCCATGCCGATCCTCGGCCACCCGGTGCCGGTCCGGGGAATTCCGACCACGGTCGCCGAACTGCTGGACCGCACCGCGCCGCTGCTGCACCACGCCTTCGACGTCTTCGGCGCCCAGCGTCTCATCTGGGGTTCGAATTACCCGGTGGACAAACCGATTACGAGTATCGCCAACGGCGCGCAGGCGGTGATCGACGTCCTGGCCGACCGTGACGGCAGCGCCGAGGAACTCGAGCAGGTCTTCCGCACGAACGCCCAGCGCACCTACGGCATCGACGCGGAACTGCTGGCCTGAACACGGTGGAACCCCACTTGCACTGTATCCCAGTCGATTTCGTGCGCGGCGGCGGTGGCGGTCTCAGCCGAAGCGCAGTTCGGGAATCGTCGCCATCAGTTCCTTCCACTCCGGGTACATGGCGAGTTTGCGGTCGTTGACGGCCAGGATCTTCGCCTCCAACTCCGGGTCCGGATCGTCGGACACGTCGGGGCCGATATGCAGCTTCGCCAGGTGCGGAATGATTTCCGGGTCACCGGCGAGATGGACCGGATCGTGCATGTACCGCTCCAGGGCCGCCAGATCCGCGATGCCGACGGTGTAGGCGTGGGTGTACCCGGCCTCCGGGTCGGTCAGTAGCGCCTGCCCGACCGCCGCGAACGAGACCGATTCGACCGACGCGGTCCGGCGCATGGTGGTCAGCACGCGCTCTCGGTCCGCCTCGGACGTTTCGGGCCGGAAGGCGAAGCGCAGCGTGTGGATGATCATCCGTACCTCCTGATTTGAACTGGCTAGTTCAATCTAATGAACTTATTGGGTAGTCCACAAGAGCTGACCGGGGAGTCCATCGGATTGGACGTACAATGCGAAGGTGACGAAGGCACCGGCCGCGCGGGGACGCATCGACAAGCGCCAGGCGATCCTGGACGTCGCATTCGACGTCTTCGCCCGGCGCGGTTACGGCCGCGCCTGCGTCCAGGAGATCGCGGACGAGGCGGGGGTCGCCAAACCCACCGTCTACAACCACCTCAGCGATAAGGAAACACTGTTCCGCAGCACGGTCGAGGCGGCCGCCGACCAGGTCGGCGCGCAATGCCTCGCCGCGGTGGAGACACTGCGGGCCGTCGACGGCGACCCGGGTCCGGCGCTCACCGCCACCGCGCGCGCACTCGTGCACATCTGCGCCGGACCGCGGTCGCATGCCTTGCGCGCGTTGGCCTATGCCGAGCTGGGCACCTTTCCCGACCTGGTGCTGACCGTGCAGGAACGCACCTCGCTGCGCCTGGCGCAGACCCTGGCCGACCGGTTCGCGCGGCTGGCGCTCTCGGGCGGGCTGCGCCGATGCGATCCCGAACTCGCCGCCGAACATTTCCTCGCGCTCCTGACCGGACCGCTCGAGGCGCGTTCCCGGCTGGGCACCCGCGCAGTAGAACCGGCCGAACTGGACGAGATCGCCGACGCCGCCGCCGATGCCTTTCTGCGGGCCTACGGTCCGGCCTGAGACGGCCGGGCGTTGACATCCCGGCCACCGCGCGGTTAATTGGTGGCAGGTGCGGCCAGTCAGGTGCCCTGGCCGAGGACGGCACGGGAGCAGTCATGGCCATCGACCACGAAGTGATCATCGTCGGCGCCGGATTTTCCGGTATCGGGGTGGCGATCGCCTTGCGGAAGGCCGGTTTCCGGGACTTCCTGATCGTCGACGACGCCGACGGCGTGGGCGGCACCTGGCATTGGAACACCTATCCCGGCATCGCCGTGGACATCCCCTCGTTCAGTTATCAATATTCGTTCGAGCAGAGTTCGCGGTGGTCGCGCATCTACGCACCCGGGCGCGAACTGAAGGACTACGCCGAACACTGCGTGGACAAATACGGGCTGCGACCGCGCATCCGGTTCAGCACCACGATCACCACCGCGGAATTCGACGAGGACGCCTCGGTGTGGACGCTGCGCACCGGCGATGGGGAAACCCTGACCGCGCGCTACGTCATCGGCGCGACCGGTGTGCTGACCCGGCCGAAGCTACCGGATATCCCTGGCGTGGAATCGTTTTCGGGTCTCACCATGCACACCTCGCGCTGGGACCACGACCGTGACCTGCGCGGCAAGCGCGTGGCGATCATCGGAACCGGGGCGTCGGCCGTGCAGGTCATTCCCGCGATCGCTCCGGATGTCGCCGAGCTGACGGTCTTCCAGCGCACGCCGATCTGGTGCCTGCCGCGGCCGGACACCGCGCTGCCCACACCCGCCCGCTGGGCGCTGCGGTATCTGCCCGGCGGACAGGCGATTTCGCGTCTTGCGAGCCAGGCGTTCGTCGAACTGACCTTCCCGCTGTCGGCGCACTACTATTCGAATCTGCCCCTGGCCAAACTCGGCGAGCGCTCCGGACTGGCCCATCTGCGGCGCCAGGTGCACGATCCGGTGGTCCGGGACAAACTCACTCCGCGGTATGCGCTCGGATGTAAGCGGCCGGGTTTCTCCAACGACTACCTGCCGACCTTCAACCGCGACAACGTGTCGCTGGAAACCGATCCGATCGCCGAGATCACCCCCACCGGCGTGCGCACGGCGGCCGGCAACGAATATCCGGCCGACGTGCTGATCCTCGCGACCGGCTTCAAGGTCATGGAATCGGGCAATATGCCGACCTTCGACATGACCGGGGTCGGCGGCCGTGACCTCGAGAAGTGGTGGGACGAGAACCGCCTGCAGGCCTACGAGGGCGTCAGTGTGCCGGGCTTTCCCAACTTCTTCTCGATCATCGGACCCTACGGATACAACGGCTCGTCGTATTTCACGCTGATCGAGATGCAGACCTCCCACATCCTGCGGTTGCTACGGCATGCGCGCGGCAAGCGCGCCCACCGCATCGAGGTCACCGCGGCGGCCAACGAGCGGTACTTCCGGGAGATGCTGGAACGCCGCGGCGGACAGGTCTTCTGGCAGGACAGCTGCGCGGTCTCGAACAGCTACTACTTCGACAGGCACGGCGATGTGCCCCTGAAACCGATGAGTACCGTCGAAGCAGCTTGGCGCGCAACCCATTTCGATCTGGGCGACTACACCTTCGAACAGGTCCCGGCTCAGCTGCCGACCACGCGGGCCAGCTGAGCGGTCAGCCGCTCGCGCGCCTCGACCAGCGACGGGCCGTACCAGGTGAGGTCGCGGCCGCTCACCAGGGCGACCGGGATGCCCGCGAACGCCTCCGGACCGTCGGTGGGGGTGAAGACATACGGCTCGTCCGGTAGCACCGCCAGCCGAACGCCCTGCACCAGTTCGGATTCCGTCACCGTGGGATAGCGCTCCGCTCCCCTCGCGTGGACCAGGTTCAGACCGAGGCGACCGGCGAGGTCCGCGGTGAAGGTGTCGCGGCCGACCACCATCCACGGCTTGCGCCAGATCGGGATCACCGCATCGATAGGCCGGGTCGGCGCGGGCTCGGACCAGACCGCGCGGGCCCGGGTAAGCCAGGACGGCACCGCACCGTCCAGGGCGATGCCGAACAGCCGCGTCATCGAGGTGAAGGCCTCGTCGACGGTGCGAATCCGGGTGACCCACACCGGAATTCCCGCCTCGCGCATTCGCTCGACATCGAGGCGGCGGTTCTCCTCTTGATTGCACACCACCAGATCCGGCGCCAGTTCGGCGATCCGGCGCAGATTCGGGTTCTTCGTCCCCCGCACCCGTTCCACCGCCAGCTCCGGCGGGTGGGTGCACCAGTCGGTCGCGGCGAGCAGCAACTCCGGGCGGGTCACCGCGATGGCCTCGGTCAGCGACGGGACCAGCGACACCACCCGGCGCACCGGACGCCGCAGTGCCACCGCGGCATCCAGATCGTCGACGGGATCTTCGGGCACTACGCCAGCATATGGGCTAGCCGGAGCTCTCGAGGGCCCGGTAGAGGGCGCGTAGTTCCCGCATACCGGCCTCGGCGACCGATTCGTCCTCACTGGTCATCCGCAACGCCTGCCGCAGGGGAATCGGATCGAGGTCCTCGATCGCCGCGCGGAACTGCGGCGCCGGCAGGTCGGGCAGGACCACGTTCTCGCCGTAGATGTCGTCGGAGACGGTCGGGCCGCTGTCCTCCTGCACTCCGCGAATCAGGGTGTCGAGGTCGAGGCCGCGCAGGGTCAGCATGATCGCCGGGGACTCGTCGAGGCGTTCGGCCACGATGTAGCACAGCGCGGCGACGTGTTTACAGGGCCAGCCGTCGTCCGGGCAGGTGCAGGAGAAATCGAGTTCGGCGGCGGTATCGGGCAACAACAGCGGGCCCAGCTCCTGTGGCAGGGCGCCGGAGGCGAGCTGGGCGAGCATGCCGGGTGTGCCGCGGACCTGCCCGACCAGCTCCGCCAACCGGTCGTCACGCAACACCCGCAGAGTCAGCACGGAGGTGAACGGCCGCGGTTGACTGCCCTGCACCTCGGCGGCCACCGCGCCGGGCTCGATGTGATAGTTGACGACCTGTCCGGAGCGGGCGTAGGTGCGCCCCCGGGAGAGCCGGCCGGCGTCGGCGACCTGCTCCACGGCTTCGAGGAAGGCCCGGCCCCACCAGGATCGCGCGAAAGACCCACGGCGGCTGCGAGGTTCGACGCCGCCGCGTACCGGGCGGCGCTTGCCGTAGACGCTGAAATCGGGAACCGGATACTCGGGCGCCGGACTCATTCACCCACCGCCTCGGCGCCGAGCATGAACAGGTCGCGCAATTCGTCGGTACTCAGTTCGGTGATCCAGTTCTCCCCGGTGCCGACGGTGAGATTCGCCAATTCCTGTTTGCCGGTGAGCATATCGTCGATGCGCTCCTCGATGGTGTCGACACAGACCAGTTTGCGCACCTGCACATCGCGGCGCTGGCCGATGCGGAAGGCGCGGTCGGTGGCCTGGTTCTCCACCGCCGGATTCCACCAGCGATCCAGGTGCACCACATGATTGGCGGCGGTGAGATTGAGTCCCGTACCGCCCGCCTTCAGCGACAACACCATGATCGGCGGTCCGTCGGCCTGGGCGAAGCGCTCCACCATCCCGTCGCGGCGCTGCTTGGCGACGCCGCCGTGCAGGAATGGGATCGCGGTGCCGAACCGCTCGCTCAGATACGGGGTGATCAGATCACCGAATTCGCGGAACTGGGTGAACAGCAGTGCCCGCTCCCCTTCGGCCAGTACCGATTCGAGCACATCCTCGACCAGGGCCAGCTTGCCGGAGCGGTGGCTTCCCCGCCGCAGCAGCGCCGACCCGTCGCCGAGGAAGTGCGCGGGATGGTTGCACACCTGTTTGAGCCGGGTGAGCGCGGCCAGGACCGCACCCCGGCGAGCCATGTTCACCGCGCCGGAACCGGTGGCGCGCGAGGCCTTCAGCTGCGCGAGCATGTCGTCGACGACCGCCTGGTACAGCGCGGCCTGTTCGACGGTGAGGTTGGCGCGCACCGTCATCTCGAACTTCTCCGGCAGATCCGAGATGACCGAGGGATCGGTTTTCACCCGGCGCAGCACGAACGGCGCGGTGACGGCGCGCAGGCGGCTGACCGCGTTCTCGTCGTGTTCGCGTTCGATCGGTACCGCGAAGCGCGCGTGAAATTCCGACGGCTTGCCCAGCACGTTCGGCGCCGCGAAATCGAGGATCGACCGCAGTTCCTCGAGCCTGTTCTCCACCGGAGTTCCGGTCAGCGCCAGCCGATGCCGGGCCGGGATCGCGCGGGCGGCGCGGGCCTGGCGGGTGGCGGCGTTCTTGATGTGCTGCGCCTCGTCGAGAACGACGCGTTCCCAGGGCTGGCGCTTCAACTCCTCCACATCGCGCGCCAGCAGCGCGTAGGTGGTCAGCACCAGATCGGAATCGGCCACGGCCGCATCGAATTCCGCGCCGGAGCGGCGCGACGAACCGTGATGGACCAGCACCCGCAGTCCCGGGGCGAAGCGCTCGGTTTCGCGCTGCCAGTTGCCCACCACCGACATCGGGCACACCAGCAGGGTCGGCCCCGGAACGGAATCCGTTGCGGCACTTTCGTTCTCGTGCAACAGCAACGCGAGCACCTGCACCGTCTTGCCGAGGCCCATATCGTCGGCGAGGATGGCGCCGCAGCCGAGACGGTTCATCGTCGCGAGCCACGACAGGCCGCGCAGCTGGTAGGGACGCAGCTGCGCCTTCAGGCCGGCGGGCGGATCGACCTGGTCGCCGGAGTGGACACCGTCGAACAGTTCCCGGACCCAGCCGGTCGCGGTGACCTCCTCGATCGGAACCTGGCGCACCTGGGTGGCCGCGATCTCGCCGAGCAGCTGCGTCAGTGTCGCCGGACGTTCGTCGACCTTGCCCTCCAGATAGGCGGCGGCCGCGGCCAGGCTGCGCTGATCGGCCTGCACCCAGTGGCCGCGCAACCGCACCAGATCCGATTTGGCCTGGATCAGCCGGCCCATCTCCGCCGGTGTGAGGACCGTATCCCCCAAGGCCAGTTCCCAGCGATAGGAGACCAATCCGCTGAGTCCGACAGCGGTGTCGGTGGCGGCCGGGGACTGTACCCGCAACCGCATACTCGGCGAGACGATGCGCCACGCCCGGGGCAGCATCAGATGCACACCCGCCGAACGCAATTCGTGCGCACCGTGGGCGACCAACTCCTGCACGACCGGCGTCGGGAGCAGGAAATCCATCCCGTACGGGTCGCGCGGGACCTGCTGCAGCCGCGGGTAGGCCTGGACCGCGGCGGCCACCTTCTCCCCGGCGAGCCGGATCAGCGCCGGGTCGCCCTGGATCGGAACCGGTTGCGGCGCTTCGCCTTCCGACCGGAGGCAGACTTCCAGCCGCCACAGGGCGTCGACCGCCTGCGGATCGTCGTCGGGATCGTCGTCCGGTTCGAGCAGGCGCAGGACCAGTTCCGGCTCGCCGACGGTGAGACTCGCGCGCCACTCCTCGAGCACCGAGGCCACCCGATGCGATCCCGATTCCAGCGGGACCTCCGCGACCAGCGCGGCCGTCAGCGGATGCGACGGTTCCCGGACGCTCAGCTCGAGCCGGACGAGCGGGTCGGCGAGTTCGGTGACGAAGTCCTCGAGGATCGAGGCCGCGGACCGGGCATCCGGCACCCGCAGCGCGGGGGGCATCGCGGCCGCCAGTTCGGCCAGCCAGGCCCGCTGCCGTTGCCCGCCCACCAGCCGCCACCGCACCCACCACTCGCCGTCGGCGCGATGCAGTTCGGGCACGATCCGCCCGGCTCGCACCCACCGCCGCAGTCCGCGGGCCACATGGGCGAGAAAACGCAGATCCGCCGCCACCGCCGTCTCCGGCAGGGCCTGGGTGAGTACCCGGGCGGCCACCTCCGGCGCCAAGGCATGCCCGCGCACCTCGACCACTTCCGGTCCGGTCCCCCCGGGCACCAGCACCCGCACCCGATGCCGGAACCGCGCCGACCGCGCGATCGCCCCCAGCGGATCGGGCAGCTCGCCGAATGCCTCCCCGTCCGGTCGTGCCACCGACTCGGGCAGGCGCCACAGCACCAACCCCGACCCCGGCGACCACAAACCGTGCAGCATGCCCTCCATCCAATCAGCCGCCACCGACACACCAGGTCGTGGCCGGTGGTGGGGTGCGACCGCGCGCGGGTCCACACAGCGGCAGGGCGATGCGCGTGCCCCCGGTGTCGTCGTGGCCGACGCGACGGAGGCGGTCACGCGGCCGCGGTGTCATCCGATCCAGGCGTATCGCACGAACGCACCCCGTGCAGGTCCTTCGGCACCGAAGTTGTCGGGCGCGGCAGGTAGATGTGGGGTATGCGGTGGGGACGTCGGGCGGGGTGGGCAGCGGTGGTTGTCGTGGTCATGGCTATGACGGCGTGCGGGATCGTCGGCGGGCCCGACCCCGCGCCGGGAAGTCCGAGCCGGGCTCGGATCGAGCAGTTGCTGGGCGCGGTGGCCGTGGTGGCGCGGCGGCCGCATCCGGGCGGGTACGACCGGGACTGCGGGGCGTGGCACGGATGTGTGTTCGGGCCGGCGTGGTCGGACGATCAGGACGGGCCGGGTGGGCACGACGGATGCGATTCGCGCAACGGCGTGCTGGCCCGGCAGTTGCGCGAGGTGAGATTTCGGCCGGGTACCCGCGACTGCGTGGTGCTCGCGGGCACACTGCGAGATCCGTACACCGGCCGCTCGATCACCTTCGACAAGGCGCGGGCCCGGGAGGTGCAGATCGACCACGTCTATCCGCTGGCCGCCGCCTGGGATATGGGTGCGGCGGCCTGGTCGCCCGAACAGCGGGCGCGCTTCGCCAACGACATCGAATTCAACCTGCTGGCCGTCGACGGCCCGGCCAATATGGACAAAGGCGATCGCACACCCGCGGACTGGCTGCCACCCGCCGGGGCCTATCACTGCTTCTACGCCGGAAAGTACCTCACCACGGCGGCGCAGTACCGGCTGCCGATCACCGCAGCCGACCACACCGCGCTGGCTCGGATCGCCGGGCGATGTCCCTGAGGCGGCTATGCGCCAGCGTCGAGTCGCCGCAGTAGCTGCTCGGCGGCGGCGCGCAGCACGGCCGGGTCGTCGGTGACGCCCAGCAGGCGCAGCGCGGCGTCGGGGATGGTGGTTTCCGCGTAATCGGGTGCGCCGCCCTCGTCGGAGCGAATGTTGATGACCGTCTCCACCATTCGGAAAGGCAGCACGTGGGCGCCGGGGACGCCGGTGGGTGCGGTCTCGATCGCCGCCGCCGCGAGCTCCTCGTAGTGGCGGCGCAACCGGGCGCGGCGGCTCCGGAAGTCGGCGAATCGGTCGCTGCGCAGTTCGGGCAGCAGATACAGGGCACCGAGATTCCACTTGGCGGCGCACAGCTGGCGCACGTCGGCGCGGGCCAGGGCGTACAACCGGACCGCCGCCGGCTCGGGTTCGGCACGCAACCGCTCGGCCAATTCCAATGCGCCGGTGATGGTTTCGGCGAGCAGCGCGTCCAGGATGTCGTCCTTGGCTGCGAAGTGGTGGTAGAGCGAGGCCTGCCGGATACCCACCGCGTCGGCGATACCGCGGGTGGATGTGCTGCCGTAGCCGTTGGCCGTGAACAATTCCGCTGCGGCGTCGAGGATCTCGGCGCGCGGCGTCCGCCCGCGACGGCTGCGTTGGTCGACGCGAGGACGGCCCGGCCCCAGGTGTGTCACCGCCTCATCCTGCCACCGTCCCCGCACCTGCGGACCGGCACAGGGCCGCGCACCGCGTCCCACCTGCGGTTGTGAAATATCTGTCACTCGACAGAAATACCGGCAACGCAGACGTTACGCGGGTTACCGCAAGCGATACACAGCCGTCACCGAAAGCGCGATCCGGCCCGCAAAACTGTCACCTGATAGATATTGGCCGCCACGCCGAAGGACCGCCCCATGGCCATTGCACTCGATCCACCCTCCCAATCCCCGACCGGTGACAGCGCCGATCTCGAACGCTTCGGATATCAGCCGGTACTGCATCGCAAACTCGGCCGCTACGCCTCGTTCGCCGCGGGATTCTCCTTCGTCTCGATCCTCACCACCATCTTCCAATTCTTCGGATTCGGTTACGGATTCGGCGGCGGCGCGTTCTTCTGGACCTGGCCGATCGTGTTCGCCGGCCAGTTCCTCGTCGCGCTGAATTTCGCGGAACTCGCCGCGCGCTATCCCATTTCGGGCTGCATCTACCAGTGGTCGCGCCGGCTCGCGGGTGAGGTGGTGGGCTGGTTCGCGGGCTGGATGATGATCATCGCGCAGATCGTCACCGCCGCCGCGGCCGCCATCGCGCTGCAGGTCGTGCTGCCCTCGATCTGGAGCGGTTTCCAACTGGTCGGCACCGATACCGCGCTCACCTCCACCGACGGCGCGGCGAACGCGGTCCTGCTGGGCAGCGTGCTGCTGGTGATCACCACGGTGATCAATGTGATCGGCATCGATCTGATGGCTCGGATCAATTCGATCGGCGTCACCGTCGAGATCGTGGGCGTGCTCGCCGTCATAGCTCTGTTCTTCACCCATACCGAACGCGGCGCCGATGTGGTGCTGCAGACCGACCAGGCGGCGCCCGGCCCGTACTGGGCGGCGTTCCTGGTCTCCGGTTTGATGGCCGCCTATGTGATGGTCGGATTCGATTCCGCCGGAGAGCTTTCCGAGGAGACGAAGAATCCGCGCCGGGTCGCGCCGCGCACCATCCTGCTGGCGCTCGCCGCCTCCGCCCTCGGCGGCGGCCTGCTTCTGCTGGGGGCCTTGATGGCCGCACCCAGCATCAGCGACGGCCACCTGGCCAGCGACGGACTGGCCTACGTGATCACCGCCAAACTCGACAGTCCGGCCGGCACCGTGCTGCTGTGCTGTGTCGCGGTGGCGATCACGGTGTGCACCTTGGCCATTCAGACCGCGGGTTCGCGACTGATCTTCTCGATGGCCCGCGACGGCCGTTTGCCGTTCGCGTCGCGACTGGCCGCCGTGCATCCGCGCTTCGGCACCCCGGTCCTGCCCGCGGTGATCATCGGCGTGCTCGCCGTGGCGCTGCTGGTGGTGAACCTCGGCAACGCCGCGCTGTTCGCGACGCTGGCCAGCGTATGCATCGTGACGCTGTACGTGGCGTATCTGCTGGTCACCGTCCCGCTGCTGATCCGGCGGCTGCGCGGGCTGCCCGCCGCCGAACCCGGCCTGTTCTCGCTGGGCCGCTACGGCATCGCGGTGAACGTCGCGGCGGTGGTGTGGGGCATCGCGATGGCGGTGAATCTGGCCTGGCCGCGCGCGGAGGTGTACACGCCGGCCGGCGGCAGCTGGTGGATGCTCTGGGCCGCACCGCTGTTCCTGCTCCTGACCGTCGCGGTGGGCGCGGTGGTGCACCGCATCGTCACCCCGCGCGCCGCGGCCGCCGAAGCCCGGCCCGCACCGCAACCCGCCTGAGCGACATTCCCATCCGACTCTGCGAGGAGACATCATGTCCGCAACCGCCTCCACCGTCGGCGCCCGCGACCACGCGCGAGCGCAAGCCGCGGCCGCGTCCGTCGCCGGTCCCGATCTGCCCGAAAGCCTCGATCCGGCGAAAGTCATTTTCGCCCAACGTGTTCCGGGCAACGGCTACACCACCGCGGTACTCGCCCGCGGTACCCGGCTCCGGCTGGCCGATCCGGACGGCGCGGCCGGCGCCCACCTGCTGCTCCTGCGGGCCGAGGCGCCGTGGGAACGGTTGAACGTCGCGGACACCGTCAAGGTGCCGTGGCAGGCCTATCCGGGCCCGGGCCATCCGCTGCTGTCGGATCAGGGGCGCGTGCTCGCCACGATCGTCGCCGACACGTCCGGCCACCACGACACGTTGTGCGGACCGACACCGCGGGTACGACAGGCACTGCGGGTCGCGGGCGCGAAACACGGTCTCACACCGCGCGATATCGGTCCGTCGATCGCGCTGTTCCGCGGGGTGCGCGTCGGCGCGGACGGCGCCCTCACCGCCACCGGCAGCGCCGGTCCGGGCCGCTCGGTCGAACTGCTGATCCACCTGCCGCTGACCGTCCTCATCGCCAACGGCACCCATCCACTCGACGACCGGCCCGCCACGGCGCTGGACGTCGTCGCCTGGCGGGGCGCCGCGGAGCCCCACGACGCCGGCACCGAGCCGGAATATCGCCGGGCCGTGGAGAACACCGAACAGGCCTGGCTGGCCGCACACGATCCGGAGGCGATCGCATGACCACCGTTACCGAACGCACTGTCGTCCTGGACGAGACCGTGGCCGCCTGCGCACCGTGGTCGACCGTGGTCCGGGCGGGTCAGCAGTGGCAGATCGTCGACCTGTACGGCAACCAGGCCGTGGACTGCCTGCTCTATTCGGCCGCCGATCACGCCGACCGCTACAGTGCCCAGGCGACCGTCGCCGCCCAGCGCAACATCTTCCTGACCACCGGCAGCGTCCTCCGTGCCGAATCGGGGACGGCACTGATGACCGTGGTCGCCGACGAGGTCGGCAATCACGACACCATCGCCGGCGCGTGCTCGCAGGAATCCAACACCCTGCGCTACGGCCACCACACCCGCCATCAGCACGCCTGCGTGGAGAACTTCCTCACCGAGGCGTTGCGCTGGGGCCTGGGCAAACGCGATCTGGTCTCGAACATCAACTGGTTCATGAACGTTCCGGTCGAGGCCGACGGGACCCTCGGCATCGTCGACGGGCTCTCCGCACCGGGTAAGTCGGTGACGTTGCGTGCCGAGATCGACACACTCGTCCTGATCTCCAACTGCCCGCAGATCAACAACCCCTGCAACGGATTCGATCCGACGCCGGTACGGATGGTGGTGACGCAATGACGACGGCAACCGAATTCGCGACGAGCACAACCACTCTGGAGTCCATCGCCGACCTCGTGGTGGTGCGGCCGGGAATGCTGACCACCGTGCAGGATTGGCCGGGTCGCGTCGGCTACTGGCACGTCGGCGTGCCGCCGTCGGGACCGATGGACGATCTGTCGTTCCGGCTCGGCAATCGGGCGCTGGGCAACGACGAGGGCGCGGCCGGACTCGAATGCACCCTCGGCGGGCCCGCGCTGCGATTCCGCAAGCCGACCCGAGTGTGCGTGACCGGTGCGCCCGCGACGGTGACCATCGACGGCGCGCGCGTACACCAGTGGCGCACCGTCGAGGTACCGGCGGGTGGCACGCTGGATGTCGGCGCCATGCAGGGTCCGGGTATGCGGACCTACGTCCTGTTCGAGGGCGGTCTCGACCTGCCCGAATACCTCGGCAGCACGGCCACTTTCACACTCGGCAGATTCGGCGGCGGCACCGGTGCCGCTCTTCGCGCCGGCGACCGGTTACCCCTGGGCGAGCCGACCGGCACAATCGGGTCCGGGGTACCGATGGCCGAGCAGCCGGTGCTGACGCGCCGATGGGAACTCGCGGTCACCGAGGGCCCGCACGGCGCGCCGGAATTCTTCACCCGGGCCGATATCGACACCATCCTGGGCACCGACTACGAGGTGCACTTCAATTCCGATCGGACCGGGGTGCGGCTGATCGGGCCGAAACCGCACTGGGCGCGCAGCGACGGCGGCGAGGCCGGACTGCACCCCTCGAACATCCACGACACCGCCTATTCGATCGGTGCCCTGGACTTCACCGGTGATACACCGATCCTGCTGGGCCCGGACGGCCCGAGCCTCGGCGGATTCGTCTGTCCCGTCACGGTTGTCGCCGCGGAGCGCTGGAAACTCGGGCAACTCTGTCCCGGTGACACCGTCCGCTTCGTCCCGGTGCGCGCCGACCGCGCCGCCTCGATCCGCGCCCTGGGCCCGGCCCGGCGAGCCGACTGGCCGATCGTGCTGTCCGACGGCGGTGACGGCGACGACGGCATCCTGGCCCGCGCCGAAGCCGACGACACCACCACTGTCACCTATCGCCGCGCCGGCGACGACGGCGTCCTCGTCGAATACGGTGACATGACGCTGGATCTGGCATTGCGCGCCCGCGTCCACGCCCTGCACCGGCATCTGCTCGAATACGCCGAGCCGGCGATCACCGAGCTGACACCCGGAATCCGTTCGCTCCAGGTGCGTTTCGATCCGGACCGGCTGGCCCCGGCGAAACTGTTGCGACTGCTGCGCGAGGCCGAATCCGCCCTGCCCCCGGCCACGGAACTGGTGGTGCCGAGCCGGACGGTGCACCTGCCGCTGTCCTGGGACGATCCGGCCACGCGCGAGGCCATCACCCGCTACATGCACGGCGTGCGGGCCGATGCGCCGTGGTGCCCCTGGAATATCGAGTTCATTCGCCGGATGAACGGATTGTCCACGGTGGCAGACGTTTTCGATACGGTCTTTGCCGCCGAGTACCTCGTGCTCGGCCTCGGCGACGTGTACCTCGGCGCACCGGTCGCGACCCCGACCGACCCGCGCCATCGCCTGGTCACCACCAAATACAATCCGGCCCGCACCTGGACGCCGGAGAACGCGGTGGGCATCGGTGGCGCCTATCTGTGCATCTACGGCATGGAGGGACCCGGCGGATATCAATTCGTCGGCCGTACCACACAGGTGTGGAACCACCGCGCCACCGGCGATGCCGAGGATCCCTGGCTGCTGCGGTATTTCGATCGCATCCGCTGGTATCCGGTGTCCGCGGAGGAACTGCTGGACATGCGGGCCGACTTCGCCCGCGGTCGCGGCACACTGCGCGCGGAGGAGGGCGAATTCCGGCTCGCCGAATATCGCGATTTCCTGTCCGCCAACGCCGAATCCATCGCCGGCTTCCGCGCAGTGCAGGCGGAAGCGTTCGCCGCCGAGCGTGATTCGTGGCAGGCGGCGGGCGAATTGCACGAACGAGGATGAGGGGTCCGATATGAGCATCTGGATTCATCGGTCCGAAGACCCGGGTCCGCACGCCACCGGTCCGCTGGCGGGTCTGCGGGTGGCCGTCAAGGACAACGTCGACGTCGCGGGCCTGCCGACGACCGCCGGCTGCCCGGACTACGCCTACCTACCCGACCGCGACGCGCCCGCGGTCGCGGCCCTGCGCGCCGCGGGTGCGGTCGTGGTCGGCAAGACCAATATGGATCAGTTCGCGACCGGTCTGGTCGGCACCCGCTCGCCGTACGGTCCCGTCTCGGACTCGCGTCGTCCCGAATTCATCTCGGGCGGTTCGAGTTCCGGTTCGGCGGTGGCCGTCGCGACCGGTGCGGCCGATATCGCCATCGGCACCGATACCGCGGGTTCCGGGCGCGTTCCGGCGGCGCTGCAGGGCATCGTCGGCATCAAACCGACCGTCGGAGTCGTCTCCACCGAGGGGGTCGTCCCGGCCTGCCGTTCCTATGATTGCGTGACGATCTTCGCCGCCGACCCGGCGCGCGCCGATCAGGCGATGGGGGTGATGGCCGCGGGTGCGCCCGCACGCGCCTGGCCCGCCGATACCCGGCTGGCGGCGCCGCCGCGCCCGACCGTCGCGATCTTCGCCGAACTGCCGGAACTGGATCCGGTGTGGCGGGCGGCGTTCGACCGCACCGTCACCGCGCTCCGCCGGCGCGGGGCGACCATCGTGGAGATCGACCCGGCGCCGTTCCTGGCGGCGGCCCGGCTGCTCTACAATGGAGCGCTGGTCGCCGAAAGGTACGCCGCGGTAGGTGAATTCATCGAGACACATCCGGATGCGGTCGATCCGACCGTCGCGAGCATCGTCCGCGCCGCCCGCGAGATTCCGGCGCATCGGCTGGTCGCCGACCGCGCCGAACTCGAGCGCTTGCGCGCGCTCGCGATGGACAGCCTGGGCGACGCCGATGCCCTGCTCGCGCCGACCGCCCCGACGCATCCGACCATCGCGCAGGTCGAGGCGGATCCGATCGGGGTCAACTCCCGCATGGGCACGTACACGAACTTCTGCAATCTGTTCGATCTGTGCGCCGTGGCCGTGCCCGCCGGAATGGCGGGCGAATCCTGTTTCGGCGTCACGGTTTTCGCGCGGCCGTTCGAGGATGCGGTGGCCTTGGACATCGCCGTGTCGATCACCGGCGACGCGGAGATCACGCGGCCGTGGCCGCTGGCGGTCGCACCGGTGAGTGAGCTGATCGTGTTCGGGGCGCATCTGCGCGGCCAGCCGTTGGAACACCAATTGCATGCGCTCGGCGCGCGGTGGGCGGGGCCGGTTCGCACGGCCGCGGCCTATCGCCTCGCCGCCCTGGACACCACGCCGCCGAAGCCCGCGGTGACCCGCTGCGAGGGTGGTGTGCCGGTCGCGGGTGAACGCTGGTTGCTCTCCCCCGCCGCCCTCGGCCGCTTCCTCGCCGCGCTGCCGGCGCCGATGCAGCTGGGCGCCGTCGAACTCGATGACGGCACCTGGCACACCGCATTCGGATGTGACGGGACCGCCGCCGCCGACGGGAAGGACATCAGCGAATACGGTGACTGGCGCGCGGCCCTGGCAGCGGGGGCCGTGGGCTGATTCGCGTCAATCCAGCGCCGTGGCGACCGGACGCTCCGGATCCGACGACCACTGCGACCACGAACCCGGATACAGCGCCGCCGACACTCCCACGACCGACAGCGCCGCGATCTGGTGGGCGGCGGTCACCCCGGAACCGCAGTAGACCGCCACCGGGCCGGAACCGAGATCGGAGAACCGCGCCCGCAACTGGTCCGGGGTCTTGAAAGTGCCCTCGGGCGTGAGGTTTTCCGCGGTCGGCACGCTCACCGCGCCGGGAATGTGCCCGGCGCGCGGGTCGATCGGCTCGACCTGCCCGCGATAACGTTCCCCGGCTCGCGCGTCCAGCAGCGCGCCCCGCCAGCCCGCGACCTCGTCGGCTTCCACCACCGGCATATTGCCGGGCGTGAGCACCACGTCGCCGGGCTTCGGGTCGGGTTCGGTGCCGACGGCCAGATCGCCGCCGCCGCGCTCCCACGCGGGCAGGCCGCCGTCGAGAATGCGCACGTCGCGCACGCCCGCCCAGCGCAGCAGCCACCACGCCCGCGCCGCGGCCATACCGCCGGTGGCGTCGTAGACGACCGTCGGCTCCCCGGTGCGCAGTCCCCAGCTGCGGGCGCATTTCTGCAGGTGGGTGAGGGTCGGCAACGGGTGGCGGCCGTGTGCCGGGGACGGCGGCGCGGCCAGCTCGGTCTCCAGATCGACGAAGATCGCGCCGGGAATGTGGCCGGCGAGATAGTGCTGGGGCCCGTCGGGATCGCCCAGCGCCCATCGCACATCCAGCAGATGCACCCGGCTCTCGCTGTCCGCCAGCGATTTCCGGAGTTCTTCGGGGGAGATCAGTACCGCGGTCAAGCCCGGCTCCTCAGTCAACAGATGTACCCGTGACGCGAACAGGTGTCAGCCTACGACACCGGCGTGTCCCGGCGGGTCAGCATCCATCGCACGACCAGGCCCGCGACCACCGCCCAGAACGCCGCGCCGATGCCGAACACCGCTATCCCGGAGGCCGAGACCAGAAACGTCACCGTGGCCGCGACACGATGTTCGGCGACCCCGAGCGCCGCGGTGAGCGCGGCGGCGAAGGTGCCGACGAGGGCAAGTCCGGCAACGGTTTCCAGCACACCGGCGGGTGCGGCGGCGGCGAGCGCGACCAGCGCCGCGGCGGCCGGAGCCAGCACGAGGTAGCACCCGCCGGCGGCCATGGTGGCCACCCAGCGCCGGCGCGGGTCGGGGTGGGCCGACGGCGCGGCCGCCAACGCCGCACTGATCGCGGCCAGGTTGATCGCATGCCCGCCCGCCGGGGCACCCACGATGGTCCCGAGCCCGGTGACCGTCATCGACGCCCGCCACGGCACCCGATATTTGAACGAGCTCATGACCGCAACGCCGGGGATGTTCTGCGCGGCCATCGTGACCACATACAGCGGAATCGCGATGCCGATGATCGCCTGCCAACTCCAGTGCGGCACAGTGATTTCCAGCTTCGGCACCAGATCGCCGGCCGGAATCGAGCGATGTCCGGCGACCATCGCGATCGCCGCACCGGCCACCGCGGTGACGAAGGCGCCGGGCACCGCCCACCGCTGCGCGTACCGCTGCAGCACCACCCACACCACCAGCACCGGCGCCACCACCGCCGCGCTCGAGGTGGTCAGCGCCCGCAGCGGCGCCAGGCACAGCGGCAGCAGTACACCGGCGAGCATGGCCTGCGCGATCTCCACCGGGATCGCGGTGATCAGCCGGCCCAGCCGTGACCAGCATCCGGTGAGGACGATCAATATCCCGGTGACCACGAACGCTCCCACCGCCGCGGGCCAGCCACCGGTCACCGCACCGGCGCCGACCAGCAGCGCCGCACCGGGAGTGGACCAGGCGAGGGTGATCGGCATGCGGTAGCGCCGGCTCAGGATCCACATGCCGACCGCCTGCGTGACGCAGACCGCCAGCAGACCCGAGGCGGCCTGCGCCGGGGTCGCGCCGACGGCGGTGAGCCCGGCCAGCACGACCGCGAACGAACTGGTGAAACCGACCAGCGCGGCGATGATCCCGGCGCTCATCGCCTGTCCGGTACCGCCGGGCCCGTGCTCGCCCTCGACCGCCGCCGGGAGGCTCGCCTGTGCCTCGGCGACGTCGGGCGGGTGGGATGCGGAATCGGCGGTGGCAGTCACCGAGCTATCTTCGCGGGCGGCTGGCCCTGCCGTCAGCGGCCAGTACGCCGGAACTGGACCGAATTCTCGCCTGCGTCCTGTCGTCCCGCGTCCTGTCGTGGCGCTGCCGACTCGTCGGCTCCAGCCAGTCGCTGCAGCAGTGGCGCGGTGCGCGGCCCGACCAATTGCTGCATCACCAGTGCCATATTGGTGCGCTGCACACCCGCGATCTTCAGAATCGCGCCGGTGATCCGGTACAGATCGTCGGCGTCGCGCGCGACCACGCGAACCGTCAGATCCGTCTGCCCCGTCGTGCCGCACACCTCGGTGACCTCGGGGATCTCGGCGAGTTCGGCCACCACGTCGGCGAGCCGATGCTGATCGACCACCACCGCGACGAAGGCCGCCAGCCGGTAACCGAGGGCGCGCGGGTCCACGCGCCGTTCGAATCCGGCGAGCACACCGGCGGCCTCCCATCGAGCCAGCCGGGCCTGCACGGTATTGCGGGACAGCCCCAGTCGCGTGGCCAGTTCCACCCCGGTGGCACGAGGGTTGGCAACCAGTTCCAGCAGCAGCCGGGCGTCGGTGGCGTCGATTGTCGCCGGAGCGGGTTCAGCACTGGGCATGTAACGCAGTATGACAGTCCTGACCCCGTTCGGATCGAGCATTCTGCGCAGTTCGCGTGTTGCCACTTGCGCATCCCGCTCAATCGTGGATGCTGTGAGGTACAGCACACAGCTGGCGAAGAGCAGTCCGCCGGATCGCGAGGACGGAGACCCCGTCGTACGCGGCAACGAGGAGGTGATGGCTGTGCACAACACCACGACGCACAACACCACAACCAAGTACGACACCGGGACGAACCCCTATCCCGTGCAACTGGTCCAGCCCGACGGGCGCCGTGTTCTCGACCGCGAGCACGCGGCCCTGATCGCGGACATCGGTCCGGCCGAACTGCGCGAACTCTACGAGGACCTGGTCGTCACCCGCCGCATCGACGTCGAGGCGACCGCACTGCAGCGGCAGGGCCAGCTCGGCCTGTGGGCACCGCTGCTCGGCCAGGAGGCATCGCAGATCGGCTCCGCCCGCGCCCTGCACGACGACGATTACGTCTTCTGCAGCTACCGCGAGGCGGGTGTCGCCTACTGCCGTGGCGTGGATCCCACCCTGATCACGCGGCTGTGGCGGGGGGTGGCGCATTCGTGCTGGGATCCGGACGAGATCAACATGACCAATCCGGCCATCGTCGTCGGCTCGCAGGGCCTGCATGCCACCGGTTACGCCTACGCCGCACATCTGGAAGGCGCGGAGATCGCGGTGCTGACCTACTTCGGTGACGGTGCCAGCAGTCAGGGCGATATCGCCGAAGCGCTCGGCTTCGCCGCCTCCTGGAGTGCGCCGGTGGTGTTCTTCTGCCAGAACAACCACTGGGCGATCAGCGAACCGGTGCAGCTGCAGAGCCAGACGCCGATCGTCCGGCGCGCCTACGGATACGGCATTCCGGGCGTGCAGGTCGACGGTAACGACGTGCTGGCCGTCCTGGCCGTGACCCGCCAGGCCGTCGCCCGTGCCCGCGCCGGTGGCGGGCCGTCGTTCATCGAGGCGATCACCTATCGGATGGGCCCGCACACCACCGCCGACGATCCCACCCGCTACCGCTCGGCCGCGGAAACCGAACTGTGGCAGCGCCGTGACCCGATCGACCGCTTGCGACGGCTCCTCGAACGAGAAGAACTGTGGGACAGCGACTTCGAGCGCCAGGTCACCGCGCGCGCCGACTCGGTCGCCGCCGCGGTCCGCACCGCGACCATCGATATGCCCGATCCGGATCCGATGCAGCTGTTCGACCACGTCTACACCACCGCGCATCCGCTGATCGCCGCCGAGCGCGACGAATACGCCGGGTACCTGGCGGGTTTCGAGGAAGGAGTACGGGCATGATCACCACCTTCGCGAACGCGCTGAACACGGGGATGCGCCGGGCACTGGAGGACGATCCGAAGGTCGTGCTGATGGGTGAGGACATCGGGCGGCTCGGCGGTGTGTTCCGGGTGACCGACACGCTGCAGAAGGACTTCGGGAACAACCGCGTGATCGACACCCCGCTGGCCGAATCCGGCATCATCGGAACCGCTTTCGGCATGGCGCTGCGCGGTTTCCGGCCGGTCTGCGAGATCCAGTTCGACGGATTCGTCTACCCGGCCTTCGACCAGATCGTTTCGCAGGTCGCCAAGATTCACTACCGCACCCAGGGCAGGGTCCGCGCGCCGATCACCATCCGGATTCCGTTCGGCGGGGGAATCGGTTCGGTCGAACATCATTCGGAGTCGCCGGAGGCCTATTTCGCGCATACCGCCGGACTGCGCGTGGTCTCGCCGAGTACGCCCGAGGATGCGTATCGGCTGTTGCGCCAAGCTATTTCGTGCGACGACCCGGTCGTCTTCTTCGAGCCCAAGCGGCGTTACTGGGACAAGGCCGATCTGGATTTCACCGCCCTGGACGCGGATCCACTCCCCCTGGACCGGGCGCGCATCCGCCGGTCGGGCCGCGACGCCACGATCGTCGCCTACGGCGGCATGGTCGCGACCGCGCTGACGGCGGCCGAAATCGCGGCCGGAGAGGGGCATTCACTCGAGGTGATCGATCTGCGCAGCCTGTCGCCGATCGATTTCGGCACCATCGAGGAATCGGTGCGCCGCACCGGCCGGCTGATCGTCACCCATGAGGCGCCGGTCTTCGCGGGGCTCGGCGCCGAGATCGCCGCCCGCATCGCCGAACGGTGTTTCTACTATCTCGAGGCGCCGATCCTGCGCGTCGGTGGCTTCGACATCCCGTATCCCCCGGCTAAGCTCGAACGGCACCACATGCCAGACCCCGATCGCATTCTCGACGCGGTCGATCGAACGTTCGCCGCTTGACAACTGTTCGGACAGAGGTGCCCCTTTGGAAGACCCTGCTGTGGACGACAACAACCACATACTCGAGTTCCGGCTGCCCGATCTCGGGGAGGGATTGACCGAGGCCGAACTGATCTCCTGGTCGGTGGCCGTCGGCGATACCGTCGAACTCAACCAGACCATCGCCGAGGTGGAGACCGCCAAGGCGCAGGTCGAACTACCGTGTCCGTTCGCCGGGCAGGTCGCCGAACTGCTGGCCCGGCCCGGTGAGACGGTGGCGGTCGGCGCACCGTTGATCAGAGTGCGCACCGCCGCGCCGGCCGGCGACGCTCCCGCGGCGGGCGAAAGCCGGACCTCGGTGCTCGTCGGTTACGGGCCCGGGGCCGAAGCGCCCACGCGGCGTCGTCCGGCGTCGAAAAACGGTGCCGCGGCCCCGCATTCGGCCGCACCGGGACGATCCGAGGAGATTCCGCCGGAGTTCCCGGGCCGCCCGCCCGCCACGCCGGCCGCCCGCCAGCTGGCTCGCGAACTCGGTATCAATATCGCGTTCGTGGCCGGCTCCGGGCCGGGCGGGGCGGTGACGGTCGAGGATGTGCGCCACGCGGTGCCGGTGTCGCAGCCGCCGCGCCGGGTGCGGCCCGAGGAGGAGGCCGCCGACGCTCCGCGCCCGGCCGCTCCACCGGTGCCCACCATGCGACCCGACGGCGGCATCATCCGGCCGACGCCGAGTGAACGCGAAACCCGCACCCCGGTCAGCGGTGTCCGCAAGCGCATCGCCGCGGCCATGACCACCAGCGCCCGCACGATTCCGCAGGCCAGCGCGTTCGTGACCACCGATTTCACCGCCTCGATGGAGTTGCTCGACCATCTGCGCAGCACCGACTCCTTCACCGGGCTGTCGCTCACTCCCCTCGCGCTGGTGGCGAAGGCGACGCTCGCGGCGATCGCCGAATTCCCGGGGATCAACTCCTGCTGGGACGCCGAAGCCAATCAGATCGTCACCAAGCACTACGTCAACCTCGGCATCGCCGTGGCCACCGAACGCGGGCTGCTCGTCCCCAACATCAAGGAGGCGCAGTCGCTGAGCCTGCGCGAGCTGTGCCGGGAGATCGGCTGGCTCGCCGATGTGGCCCGCGCCGGTTCGGCGACCCCCGCCGATCTGCGCGGCGGCACCTTCACCATCAGCAATGTGGGTGTCTTCGGCGTCGATACCGGTGTGCCGCTGGTGAATCCGGGTGAGGGCGCGATTCTGTGCCTGGGTTCCATCCGGAAACGGCCGTGGGTGTATCGCGACGAGCCGGCGATCCGGTGGATCACCACGCTCGGTGTGAGCTTCGATCACCGCATGATCGACGGGGAGCTCGGCGCGCGATTCCTGTCGACGGTCGCCTCACTGCTCGAGGATCCGCTGACCCTGCTGGGCCGGGTCTAAGCCTCGTCGGTCACCAGCGCGGCCGCGGCGCTGCGGATGATCGCCGGGATCTCCACGGATTTGCGGGTCTCGTTGTCCACGTAGACGTGCACGAACCTGCCGGTGGCGGCCAGCTCCAGATCCTCCCCGGCGGTATCGGCGGCGGTGCCGGCGTCCAGGATGCGAAAGATCGCCAGATCGTAGGTGATGCTGGAGCGGCCGAGGCGGCTGATCCGCAACCCCACCCGCAGCTGGTCGGGGAAACTCAGCGAGCCCAGATACTGGCACGAGGTCTGGGCGACTACGCCGATCGCGGGCAGCTCCCGAATGTCGGTACCGGTCGCGGCCATCAACCAGGCGTTGACCGCGGTGTCGAAGTACGAGTAATAGGTCACGTTGTTGACGTGGCCGTAGTGGTCGTTGTCGGCCCATCGGGTCGGCACCGGCCAGAGCACCGGGTAGTCCTGCTGTGTGGTCACCGCCCCGACAATAGTGACCGCGACCGGAGCGACGCGGGCGGAGGCGGCAGCCTGCGTCACCCCGGAGCCCGCCGCGCAGGTCGCCGATCGGCACCGCGACCGGAGCGACGCGGGCGGAGGCGGCAGGTGAACCCGGCGCGGCTCCGAAACGTGTCGGTGGTAGGTCATACACTCGAATCGAAACCGGTTACATCCGGGGCCCGTGCGGTGACGTCGACGATGCCGTGATCGCTCGGGATACGGGGAGCCGCCGACCGCGGTCGGCGCCGCCGAATCAACGACGCTTCGACGCACTCCTCCGCTCCGGAGTCGTACCCGCGGGGCAGGCGCTTCGGGTGTTGGGCCCCAAGGGGTTCCGCGTGCCGAGCCACCTGGTTCGGCACGGCCTCTCGTGCGGTGAACAATCGGTGCGCGCCCGGTACCGTCGAATCGATGCATTCATCGGTGGAGACGACACGGCGCGGGACGGCTGCTCCGGCCGCTCGCCGCGCGCGGGCAGCGGTGTTCGCGGTTTTCGCGCTCAACGGGTTCCTGGCCGCGATGTGGGTGGTGCACATTCCGGTCATCACCGATCGCACCGGGGTCTCGCACGGGACTCTCGGAATTCTGATCCTGGTGATGGCCGGCAGCGGCATCGTCGGTATGCAGGCGGCGGGTCCGCTCGCCGACCGCTTCGGCAGCCGAACCCTGGTCACCGCGGCCGTCGCCTGGCTGGTCGTGGCGGTGAGCGGACCGGCGTGGGCCACCGGGCCGGTGCAGCTCGGTATCGCGCTCGCGCTCTTCGGTTTCGGCAACGGTGCGCTCGATGTGTCGATGAACGCCCAGGCCGTGCAGGTCGAGCGCGTCTACCGTCGGCCGATCATGGCGGCGTTCCACGCGCTCTTCTCCTGCGGCGGTCTGGTCGGCTCGCTCGCCGGCGCGGCGGCCATGCACGCCGGTGCCGATATCCGGGTGAGTTTCGCGGTCGCGGCCGTACTGGGCCTGCTGGTGATGCTGGCCAGTGTGCCGAGCCTGCTCCCCCGCCTGCACGCCACCTCGCAGGTCGAACCGGCAGCCACGACCGCCGAATCCGCGGCGGTCCCGAACCACTCCGCGGCCGGAAATGGTGTGGCTGTCACCGAATCGGCCGCGGCACTTCCGGCAGCCGGCGCCCCCGCCGCGGGTTCGCGGCCCGGTCGCCACACAGCCGATTCCGCCGTGCGCCGACGCATCCGGCGCTGGCTCCCGCCGAAAGTCTTGGCGCTGGCCGCGATCGCGTTCGCCCTGCTGATGGCCGAGGGCGTCGCCAACGACTGGAGCGCCCTGCAGACGCACGAGCATCTGGGCGTCAGCGACGCCACCGCCGCCCTGTCGTTCGGTGCGTTCTCCATCGCGATGACCGTCGGCCGCTTCACCGCGGACCGGGTCAGCGAACGCTTCGGCCGCATCGCCGTCGTCCGCTGGGGTTCGGTCCTCGGCGCCGCCGGTCTCGCCGTCATCACGGCCTCGCCCTGGCTGCCCCTGAGCCTCGCGGGCTGGATCCTCGCCGGCCTCGGCCTCGCGGGCGGCGTCCCCCAGATCTTCACCGCGGCGGGCAATCTGAGCACCGCCACCGCCGCCACCGACATGTCCAAGGTCTTCGGCCTCGGCTACCTGGGCTTCCTCGCCGGCCCCTCGGTCATAGGCTGGCTCGCCCAACTCACCTCCCTCACCCTGGCCTTCACCTTCCCCCTACTCGCCGTCCTCCTCTGCGCCTGGTTCGCAGGCACCGTCGGGGAAGGTACTCCGGCCGACCACGTCGACAGGTAGACGAGCAATCACCACGAACAGCCGGCCGTGCCATCGGGTGCAGCCACCGGGAACACGCGTCCCTCTCATGGCCGCTGTTCAGTCGACAAGGCTCTTCAGAAAGGCTTGTGTGTCCGGATCGACAGAATGTATGACAACTCCCCGCATCCCGCGCGTGAGAAGCACCTTGTAGATATTTCGCACCAATGTGTCGAAGGTTTCGTCACCTACAGGTTTGGTTTTCGTGCCCTTGAGCGCCTTGTCCTTCGTAGCGTCGCGAACCGTCGTCAAGTGCCCGTCGCGAATGACGAGGTCGGGACCGATGATGACACCCGACCAGTCGTATTCGAACCCCTGGGCGGTGTAGACGCAGCCGACCTGCTCGAATCCGCGCGGGTCGGTTGCCCACAGTGAACTCGGCGGAGCGCCCCCGACGGCCCGTTCTCCTCGAAGGTTCCACGGCTTGGCCCATTCGCCGATGACCACGTCGTCGACGAGAGTCCCATCCTCCTTCGGAGAGCTCCAAGGCCAGCAATATCCGGCGGCGATTCGCGCGGTCCATCCGTCGGCGTTCTTGTCTCGGAGGAACGTTTCCATTTCCTGCGGCGTCTCCGCGATACGGACGTCGAACGCGGCGGTGTCTCCCGTCCACGGTGTAGGACCGCCGATACGCAACCCCAGCAGACGGCGTACCCATTCGTCGTATTCGGCGCTGCCGCCGCACCGGTACTGCCCGTCCAATTCGATCTGGTGTACCACGTAGCCGGCGCGAGCCGCGTGATCTCGGATCGCGTGAACCGTCCCCACCTCGTCCGGCCTGACCACCTGATGTTCATCGAGAAGAAAGACCGGGACCCGCGCCGCAGCCATCAACTCATCCACCTGTGGACGGTTGGTGCGCTGGGCGCGCGGTGTGAACCGATTGGTGGACACCTCTCGAATTCGATGGGCCTCATCGCAGATGAGGACGTCGAGCTCGTTCTTTTCGCAGTCGGAGAAGTTCCGAAAGTACTTGAACAAGTCCTGAAGCTCTCTGGAGCCCTTGCCCGGAAACTTTCGCAGCGATTCGGTGAAGGCCAGAGATCCAGTCGCGTGCCGTACGCGGTAGCCCTCGCGGTGCAACTCCGCGAGCAGCGAGACCGCGATGAGGCTCTTGCCACTGCCCGGTCCTCCGGTAACGACCACAACACTCTTCTGGTCCGTCTGCCGGGCCAACCGCACTCGGCTCATCACCGTTTCGTACGCCAGTTTCTGGTGGTCGAGCAGCGAGTATTCGGTCGCCGACCGTAGCTCCGCACCGGTGAACCCGAACAGGTTCGGCTTCGCTCGAATAGGGCTCTCGAGCAGCCGGTTCGCTGCTCCGGTGCCCGATTCCGGGGCGAATTGGCTCTTGAGGAAGGTCAGAAATTCTTCGCGTTGCTCGCCGGTGAACATGCGGCCCGTCTCGTCCGGCGGCAGAGCTCGCAGCGCGCTCACCGAATTCTCGGTTGCATTGTGCAAGTAGGCCACTCCACGGACCGCATTCGGCCGATCATGGAGAGTTTCGACGAATCGGGTCAGATATCGGCAATAGCCACGCACCTGATCGATGGGGTGAAGATGCTCGCCCGGCAATCCCTGGACTCGCACGATTCGGTCGCTGTTCCAGACGAGCTCCGCTCGCCCCCACTGCTTCAGTTCGACGACGACATAATGGTCGTCTCCGGTTTGCGGGTGGATACCACTCAGAATCACATCGGCCCGGCGGCTCGTCTCGGGCAGTCGATATTCGATCAGCATCTCGACGTGCTCCAGCCCGGTGGCGACCAGATCCCCGGCTATCCACGGCAGGCTCACGTCCCAGGAGCGTTGCTCGGCGGTCGGCACCTTACGTTTCGTCCGGCCCAGATGCTCGGAGACTATCGCCGACAGCTGCTGCTCCACTGACAGATGCAACACCTCTTCTGCCGTCGAGCGGTACACCCGAGATGACACGACAACACCCCCAAGCAGCACGAATCCTCGCGCGGTTGGGGGCGTATCCGTTGCTCACAGAAGCCCGTCGGGCCGCAACCTGATGACGAGATATTAACGCAGCCAACAACTGTCACACACGGGCACCGTCCGAGAGCTGACCCGCAGACGTACCCATTGTTGACCTCAAGGACAAAAACTCGTAGAGTTCGGGACATGGGCAGGCCGCGTAACTTCGAGACCGAGGCCGTGGTGGATCGGGCTCTGGATGCGTTCTGGACTCATGGGTATGCGAATACCTCGCCGGCGCAGCTGGCCGAGGCTACCGGGATCGGGAAGGGGAGTTTGTACCACACGTTCGGCAGTAAGCGGGAGCTGTTCGAGCGGGTGCTGAACCGTTACGACCGGATGGGAGCGGAAGTGGCCGGGGAGTTCATGGCCCGGCCGGGGACCGCACGCGAGTGCATCGGCGCGTTCATCCGGTTTCTGGTGGATTCCGATGTGGCACAGCCGGTTCGGCGTGGCTGCTTGGCGGTGAACACCGCTACCGAATTCTCCGCGCAGGATCCCGAGATCACGAAGGCGGTCCGGACCATGCAGGAGAACACCATGACCGCACTGTCCGATCGGATCGATCGGGGTCGACGCGACGGCGACGTGGCACAGGACGTCGATCCGCGGGCCGCCGCCGAATTCCTGATGAACACCATCGTGGGACTGCGCGTCATGGCGAAGACCAGCGATGCGGAGACCCTGCACCGCATCATCGACACCGCACTGACCACCCTCTGATATCCGGGCCGCCACCGCGGCCCTTTTTCGTACCGCAATTTTTGACCTGAAGTTCAAGAAAGGGAAGCTCATGGACCTCGAACTCACCGGCAAGACCGCCGTCGTCACCGGCGCGAGCCGCGGCATCGGACTGGCGATCGCCGAGGCGCTGACCGCCGAGGGAGCACTGGTGGTCGGCGCCGCGCGCACCGTCACGCCGGAGCTGGAAAAGGCCAGTGTGGCAGCCTATTCCGTCGATCTCGGCACCTCCGAGGGCGCCACCACACTGATCGATTCGGCGCTGCGTGAACTCGGCGGCATCGACATCCTGGTCAACAATGTCGGTGGCGGTGATGCGGATCGGCTGGGGCTGGGGGCATTCACCGACATCTCCGACGAACAGTGGCGGACCCTGTTCGACCTCAATCTGTTCAGCGCGGTCTGGACCACGCGCGCGGCGCTGCCCAGCCTGCTGGAACGCCGCGGCGCGATCGTGAACATCTCCTCGATCAACTCGCGCCTGCCCGCGGCCGGGCCGATCGGCTACAGCGAGGCCAAGGCCGCGCTCACCGCGTTGAGCAAACGCCTCAGTGAGGAATTGGCCCCGCGCGGCGTGCGCGTCAACACCGTATCCCCCGGCGTCGTGGGCACGCCGCTGTGGCGGGACCCGAACCGTTTCGGCGGAAAACTCGCTGCGGCGCAGGGCATCTCGCACGACGACCTGCTCGCGGGCATCGGCGAGAGTTTCGGCATCGCCTCGGGGCGGATCTCGGAGCCCGAGGAGGTGGCCGCACTGGTCGCCTTCCTCGCCTCCGCGCGAGCCGGCAATATCGTCGGCGTCGACTACGTCATCGACGGCGGGACATTGAAAGTCGCGTAGTCACTACCGTTCGTGCTTGTGCCGCAGGCCGTTGCCCAGGGCCACGGCCTGCGGCCGGCCACGCCCTGCCGCGGACTACCCGAATATCCGATCGCCGGTTCAGGCCGGGTAGTACGGGGAATGTGAACCGCGAGTACTCGGCTCGCCGGAAGTCGCTTCCCTGCCCTGTCCTGACGTCAGGAGGGGAAAATGACATTTCAAGTCAACCCGGACGGACTGCGGGCCGCGGCTGGGGAGTTGGCGCTACTGCCGATCGATATCGACAACGCACCGAAACTAGACGCTGATCCGGTGGCGAAATTGCTCGCGGGTTTGTCGGTAGGAACCGAACTCGGCAAGTCCCATGCGGCGAGTCGGCAAGCCAAAGATGTTCTGAAAGCGCGTTTCAACGAGTTCTCGGCCCTGTTGGTGACGTGTGCGGACAGCTTCCACGGCAATGACCAAGACGCCGCTCGGCGCCTCGCCGCTGTCGCTGATCTGAATTCCGGCGACCCGCACGCGGGCCGGTAGCCATCATGCCGACTCCGAAAGAAGTACTGGCCATGGATACCTCGGGCCTGCAGGGTGTCGCCGACCGGGCCGGCCAGATTGCCGACGCCATCGTCAAAGTAGCCGGCACGCTGCACAAGACCATCCACGACGATCTGGCGTGGCAAGGCGCGGCGGCCCGAGCCGCTGAAGACAAAGCCGACCGCGAACAGACTCAGATGCGAGCGATTGCCACCGCATACGATGACCTCAGTGCCGCCTGCGCCGGCGCAGCTCGCGACCTTCAGTATCCGATAGCGGAAACCAAGACGATCTTTCAGCATTACGTCGTCCCGCCGGTTGCCGTCGCGGACAACTGGAGCGCAACCGGAATACAAGATCCGAATTCCGAAGCGGGCGTAGAGCTATCTCGCCTGTCCGGACTGGTCGCCAGCCTCCGAACCGCCGATGCGCAATGGAGCGCCGCCATTGCCACGGCCAACGACGAACTGACGAAGATGGCATCGGCGGCTACCTTGACGGCGCTCGAGGTAGCCGATCAGAGCTTCAAATCCATGGATTCCCGCGCCGATCCCGATCGGATCCGCACCTCGGCCGCGGCGTTCCAGCAGTTGTTCGGGCGTCCGCCTGCAACCGCATCCGACTGGAGTACAGCCGAGGTCCTGAACCCGAACAGCTATACCCCGGAGTTCAAGGGGGTCGGGCCCGAAATTCGCGTCGTCAAGATCACACCCGTTCCTGGGCAGGGTGTGGTCCGATCGTCTCAGTACATCGAGCAACGTGACGTCTCCGACCCGGACCCCAATCCGCTCAATCTCAATCCCGGCGCTCGCGACTTGGGGAACAATCGAACGGCCGACCCGAATTTCGATCCCGAACATACGAAGGTCACTACATATGTCGACTACGAGAACGGCATAGTCGTCATGCGCCAGAACCCGTCCGTTCGCGAGAACGACGACTGCAGCCCGGGCGAGGTCAAAGTTGGTGCGCCGGACGGGAAAGTGTGGCAGAACCCGGACGGGTCGGTCCGCATCCAGTACGACGCGGGTAACCCACTGCCGCCCTCTTGGATGACCAAACCTCCTGGCCTGGATGGCCACGACGTCACGGTCAACGGCGACTTGGTGTTCCAGCCCGGTCCGAACGGGGTCCAAGTGAACGGGACGCGCACCGATTACCCATCATTGGAGGTGTATCAAGACACCCCCGATGGACGCACGCAAACGATCGCGCTGGACCCGGCTCGGTCCGGGAGCTCACTCGGCCCGGCCATGAATCTGCCGTTTCACCACGACATCGGCGTGGGAGGTGCGGCCTTCGGTCCGTTCACCGACTGGAACGACCGCTACGACGTGCCCGGGAATCCGAAGCCGCCGACATCGTTCGGTCCGGTCGCGGCGCCGCCCACTGCCCCGGTGCAGCGGATACCCGCAGGGACGGCCTGAATGACGCCCTCTTCGTCGCAAGATGCGCGGTTCTGGCGCCTCGCCACATGGGGCGTCGCGGGCTTCTTTCTGCTGCAATTGGTGGTCATGATGATCGCGGCGCGGGTCATGCACTCGGACACCGACGGCACGATCTTCGGTTCGTTTCTCGCCGCCTCGGTGGTGGGTACCCTTATCGCTTCGCTCCTTCGATGGAAGGCGCGGGGGCCCGTCCGCGGCGTAGCTCTTGCCGCAGTGACCACCGCGGGCATATGGCTCGGGTCGTCTGTCATCATCGGATGCCTCTATTTCGCGACCGGATAGGAGCATCCTGTGACCAGAGAACACTCTGCTCCGCAGGACAGGCGCGAAACCTGGTTCGGCCCACTGTCATTCAGAGCGGCTGCGGTTTGCCTCACGCTGAACGTGATTCCGTTCTTCATCAACGGATACCTGATCTTCGCGCTCGTCCTGCTGTACGCGATCGAAGTGATCGCCGCTGCTCTGCTCTGCGCTCGCGGAGGGCGCGCGCGACAGCTGTGCACAGGCATCGCGGTGGCGCTGGTCGGCACTGCCGCCTGCTTTGTGCTGCTCCCCGCACTGGGACGGTTGTCCTGACGTCCGCTACCGTTCGTGCTTGTGCCGCAGGCCGTTGCCCAGTGCCACGGCCGCGGCCAGCCACGCCCCGACACTCAGCACCGCGAAGCTGATCACGTAGGCGTGCAGCGACGGCACGCCCGTGTGACCGATGGTGAGAGCGCTCAGAATCGAGGCAGTGATGGCGCCGGCGATACTTCCACCGGCGGTGCGCACCAACGAGTTGATCCCACTGGCGATTCCGCTCTCGCTCATCGGAACATGCTGGACGGCAAGGGTTCCCAGCGCGGCGTAACCGATACCGAAGCCGATGCCCTGCAGCGTATTCGAGATGACCATGTCGTAGCCGTGCGCATTGGACAGCGCCAGCCATCCGGTCGCCGCACCGGCGAAGGCTGCGCCGATGGCCAGGGTGAAGGCGGGGCCGATGCGCGCGACGATGCGCCCGGTGCGGAAGGAGAAGAAGGTCATCAGCACCGAGCTGGGGATGCCGTAGAGCCCCACGGCCAGGACCGACCCGGACAGACCGTAACCGACCTTGTCGGCGGGGGTCTGCACGAAGTTCGAGATCAGGGTGAAGGAGCCGAACATCGCGAAGCCCAGCAGCGCCGAGGCCATATTGGCCGACAGCGAGCGCGGGCCGACCAGCAGTGGCAACCGCACCAGCGGCTGTGCGACCTTGCGTTCCACCAGCACCCACACCACGGCGAGCACGGCGGCCGCGGTGAACAGGCCGATCACGCTGGTCTCACCCCAGCCCCAGCGCGGCCCCTCGCTGATGGCCAGCAGCAGGCACACCAGCAGACCGGCGAGCAGGACCGCGCCCAGATAATCCGGCTGCCCGCCGTGGCGCTGCCCCACATCCCTGGCGCTCACGCCGACGAGCACGGTGGCGAGCACGGCCAGCACCGCCGTCATCCAGAACACGGGATGCGGATCGGTGGTCTTGTCCGCGATGACACCGGTCACCAGCATGCCGATGGTGCCGCCGACACCCATGGTGCCGCTGATGACGCCGATCGCGGTGGTGAGCCGTTCGCGCGGGAAGGTGTCGCGAATGATGCCGATCCCCAGCGGAATCAGCGCCGACGAGGTGCCCTGCAGCGCCCGGCCGACGATGTAGACACCCAGCGAACTCGCCATCGCGCAGACCACCGAACCGATGATCAGCAGCCCCATGCAGAACATCACCATGCGCTTCTTGCCGTACATGTCGCCGAAGCGCGAAAGCAGCGGTGTGGCAACGGCTCCGGTGAGCAGCGCGGCGGTGAACAGCCACGTGACACCCGCGACGTCGGTGTGCAGTTGCCCGATCAGCCTGGGCAGCAACGGAATGACCACGGTCTGCTGCAGCGAGACCACGAGTCCGGCCGCGCACAGCGCCAGCAGTGTCAAGACCAGGTGCGCCGGCGCACCGGTTTCGGAATCGGTTCCGGTGGATCGGCCGGTGACGGTCGACGTCATCTGAGTTCCCTATCTTTATACTTACCTAACTTAAGTAAGTTGGGTAGTAGGATAACCCTGTGCCGCGTTCCGAAGGAAGTCCCGAATCGGTGGCCGACGCCGACTACATCGTGGAACTCGAGCGCGCCCTGACCCGGATCGCGCACCTGCTCACCCGGGCCAGACGCCACGATCGCACCGTGGCCGCGGCCGGGGTGAATCTCGATCGCGCCAATGTGCCGCTGCTGCGGATGCTCGCCGACGCCGCGGAGCCGATGCGCATGGGAGAACTCGCGGCCTGCCTGGATGTGGAGGCGCCGCATGTCACGCGCCAGATCCAGCGCCTGGAGCGGGCCGGTTACGTCGACCGGGTGACCGATCCGGAGGACCGCCGGGCGCAGCGGGTGCGCATCACCGACGAGGGCCGGGCCACCGTCGACGCGATCCGCGCGGTGAGCCGCCGCCACATGCGCGATGCGCTGGCGGAGTGGTCGACCGAGGATCTGCGTCAGCTCGCCGCGCTCAACCACCGCATGGTCGACGCGTTTCTCGACAATGCCGAGCGCACCGACGCCTTCGGGCGGCGATGAAGCTCGTCAGCGCTCCTTGCGGTCGATCCGAATGGTGACATCCGGCCACGGCGGATTCCGCACCACCGCGATCAGGGACAACGTCGTCGCCACCAAGCCGACGAAGATGCCCAGCAGCGCGATCGCCGTGTCGTCGGTGACGGCGTGCCAGCCGGTGTTGCCGTCCTCGATGACGAAGACGCCCAGCGGCCGGGCGCGCCGGAACCTTCCGCCGGGGCGCGTCACCGGGATGACCGTGGCGCCTTCGGGGGTCTGATACGGCGTGCCGTAGATCGCCGAATCATCGCCCACCGCAGGCAGATCGAACCGCTCCCGAACCGTCATCTCGACCCCTTCCGGCTGCCGTGCCGCGCTCGCGGCACCATCGAGCCCCGCGGGCCACTCTAGTCCGCCACCCGCGGCTGGGAGGCGGCGTGCGCCCACGTTGCCGCAAGCACGCATCGCGCCCACCGCCTAGAAACCGGAAACGGCCCGCAGCACATCTGCCGCGGGCCGTTTCGGGTCGAACCTACGCTCGTTACAGCGCCTTGAGTTCCTCGGTGACGGCTCCGACGGACTTCTTGGCGTCGCCGAACAGCATGGAGGTGTGGTCGGCGTAGAACAGCGGGTTGTCGATGCCGGCGAAGCCGGAGTTCATCGACCGCTTCAGCACGATCACGCTCTTGGCCTGATCGACGTTGAGCACCGGCATGCCGTAGATCGGGCTGGAGGAGTCCTCGCGCGCGGCGGGGTTGGTGACGTCGTTGGCGCCGATCACCAAAGCCACGTCGGTGCGCGAGAATTCGCCGTTGATGTCGTCCATTTCCTTGAGCGCGTCGTAGGAGACCTCGGCCTCGGCCAGCAGCACGTTCATGTGGCCGGGCATACGACCCGCGACCGGATGGATGGCGTATTTGACCTCGACACCCTTGGCCTCCAGCAGCGAGGCCATCTCCTTGACCGCGTGCTGGGCCTGCGCGACGGCCATACCGTAGCCGGGCACCACGATCACCTGGTTGGCGTAGGCCATCTGGATCGCGGCATCGGCGGCCGAGGTGGCCTTGGCCTGCTTCTGTTCACCGTCACCGGCAGCCGCGACACCGCCGCCACCACCGAAACCACCCGCCACGATCGCCGGGATGGACCGGTTCATGGCCTTGGCCATGAGGTTGGTCAGGATGGTGCCCGACGCGCCGACGATCATGCCGGCCACGATCATCGCGGTGTTGTTCAACGCCAGACCGGCCGCCGCGGCCGACAGACCGGTCAGCGCGTTCAGCAGCGAGATCACCACGGGCATGTCGGCGCCACCGATCGGCAGCACGACCATCAGGCCCAGCACCGCGGCCAGCACCAGCAGCAGCACCATCCACCACCACGGCGCACCATCCTTGGTGGCGCCGATACCGATCACCACCGCGGAGGCGATCGCACCCAGGGCCAGCAGCAGGTTGACCGGCTGCTGCAGTTTGCCGAGCCCGATCGGGCGGCCGGGCAGGATCTCCTGCAGCTTGCCGAACGCGATCAGCGAGCCCCAGAACGAGATCGAACCGATGATCGCCGCGAACAGCGAACCGATCACGATGTGCACGGTGGGCTGCTCGTGCAGCGACGAGAAACCGTCGCTGTTGAGGAATTCCGACCACGCGATCAACGCGACCGTGCCACCACCGACACCGTTGAACGCGGCGACCAGCTGCGGCATCGCGGTCATCTTGGTGAACCGCGCCGGCGGAACACCCAGCGCCACACCGACGACCAGGCCCGCGATGATGATGATCCAGTTCGAGGTGTCACGGATCGAGATGAACGTCGCGATCACCGCGATGCCCATACCGACCGCCGCGATCCAGTTGCCACGCACCGCGGTCTTCGGGCCGGTCAGCCCCATCAGACCGTAGATGAACAGCGAGAACGCGACGATATAGAGAATATTGACCAGATTGTCCATGAGTCAGCGGCCCGCCTTCTCGGTGTTTCCAGGGCGCTCCGCGCCCGACGCAGCGGGCTTCTTGCCCTTGAACATCCCCAGCATCCGGTCGGTCACCACGAAACCACCGACCACGTTCAGCGTTCCGAACACCACCGCGACGAACAGAATGATCTGCGTGATCACCGACGGATGCTCGATCTTGCCCAACGTGACCAGCGCACCCAGCACCACGATGCCGTGGATGGCGTTGGTGCCCGACATCAGCGGGGTGTGCAAGGTGTTGGGCACCTTGGAGATCACCGCGAAACCCACGAATCCGGACAGCACCAGAATCGCGATATTGGCCAAAAGCTCGGTATACATCAGCCCTGCTCCTCGGAGTCGGCGGGACGGCTCGGCGCACCGGCCACACAGGAATCGGCGATCACCTGGTCACCGAAATCGGGCTCGAGCCGGCCGTCTTTCAGCATCAGCTCCAGCAGCGCCGAAATATTCTTCGAGTACAGCTCCGAGGCGTGCTCGGGCATCGTCGCCGGCAGATTCAACGGCGAGCAGATCGTGACATCGTGGCGGACCACCGTCTTACCGGGCTCGGTCAGCTCGCAGTTACCACCGGTCTCCCCCGCGAGATCGACGATCACACTGCCGGGCTTCATTCCCTCCACCGCGGCGGCGGTCACCAGGCGCGGCGCGGGGCGACCCGGCACCAGCGCGGTGGTCACCACCACGTCGAAGCCCTTGATCGCATCCTCCAAAGCCTGCTGCTGCTGGGCCTTTTCGTCATCGGTCAGCTCGCGGGCGTAACCACCCTCACCGGCCGCGTCGATACCCAGATCCAGCCATTGCGCGCCCACCGACCGCACCTGATCGGCCACCTCGGGCCGCACGTCGTATCCGGTGGTGCGCGCACCGAGGCGCTTGGCGGTGGCCAGGGCCTGCAGACCCGCGACACCCACACCGAGCACCAGCACCGTCGCCGGCTTCACCGTGCCCGCCGCGGTGGTCAGCATCGGGAAGAACCGCGTCGACTCCGACGCCGCCAGCAGCACCGCCTTGTACCCCGCGACATTGGCCTGCGAGGACAGGGCGTCCATCACCTGCGCGCGCGAGATCCGCGGAATCGCTTCCACCGCGAACGCACGCACGCCCGCGTCCTGTAGCGCGCCGATCTTGTTGTCCGCGTTGCGCGGAGCCAGGAATCCGATCAGCGTCTGGTCCCGCGACAGCTTGGCGATCTCCGCATCGTTGGGCGGAGCCACCTTCACCACGACCTCGGCCTGCCACGGATCACCGATCGTCGCGCCCGCGGCCTCGTAGGCTTCGTCGGGAATCAACGCCCCGACCCCCGCGCCGGCTTCGACGACGACCTGCACACCCTGCTTCACCAGGCTCGGGATGATCTTCGGCACCAACGCGACGCGTCGTTCATCGGCGTTGGTCTCACGAACCACACCGACACGCGTGCGGTGCGACGTGCGACTGTCGTCGCCGGGCTGCGCGCCCTCGTTCGCGCCCTGCGTTGTCTCCACTGGTCAACTTCCTTACTTGTGACGGCAAGCTGGCCCCCTGATGTCCAGGTGGGCCGCCTGTTGGGTCTGGCCGAGCAGAACTTACTTTTCAGTAAGTTCCGAAATAATTCTCGCAACTGTACCCGGCAGGTCGGTGAGATTAGTTGAGATCAACGTCACACCACACCACGCCTTTTCTCCCGAATGCCCGTTCACGCAGCACAGAAGCGGGCTATGCCGGGTGCGTCGTACGCCGTAATGTCTGCCTGGTGAGTGGCTGCATCTTCTGCCGGATCGTCGCGGGCGACGCACCGGCGACGCGGATCTACGAGGACGAGCGGGTGTACGCCTTCCTCGACATCCGGCCGATCACCCGGGGGCACACCCTGGTGATTCCGAAGAGCCATGCCGCCCACCTCGACGAACTCGACGCCGACCTGGGCGCGGATCTGTTCCGCGTGGGCCATCGCATCGCGAAGGCGTTGCGGCGCAGCGACCTCGGCGCCGACGGGGCGAATCTCGTCCTCAACGACGGTAAGGCGGCCTTCCAGACAGTGCATCACGTCCACCTGCACGTGGTGCCGCGCCGCGGTGGTGACCTGTTCACCTTCGCCCGAGGCTTCCTGCTGCGGCGCCCGCACGATCCGGCGGCCACGGCGGCCGCGATCCGTACCGGGCTCGACCGGCTCGGCGCGGAGCCGGACCGACTCGACCCGACCGACAGGGAGACTCGTTCATGAGCACAGCCTCACTCGACCGCACCGAACTGACCAGTGCGCTCTCCGACCAGTGGGATGCGCTGGCGGAGCTGACCCGCGGATTGGACGAGGACCGCTGGCGGCTGCCGTCACCGCTGCCGGGCTGGACGGTCTTCGATGTGCTCGCGCACGTCGTCGCCATCGAATCGATGTTGCTCGGCGAGCCGCTGCCACACATGGACAGCGATGTCCGGGCGTTCGACCACGTCCGCAACGACACCGGCGCGCTGAACGAGGTGTGGCTGGAGTCGCTGCGGCCGCTGCGCGGTGACGACCTGCTGCGCCGGTTCACCGAGGTGACCGGCCGCCGTCGCGCCGCGCTGGCGGCCGTCGACGAGGCCGCCTGGGCCGCCGATATCCAGTCCCCGATCGGGGTGGTGCCGTACGGCCGGTTCATGCGGGTGCGGTTGTTCGACTGCTGGATGCATCAGCTCGACATCACCGACGCACTCGGCGGCGAGGCGAAGGCCCTGGGTATGGACGAGGGCGGGCGGCGCGCCGAGATCGCGCTGGACGAGATCGAACCCTTCCTCGGGCGCGTAGTGGTCAAGCGTGGCGCCGCGCCCGACGGGTCCCGCATCACGATCGAGACCACCGGTCCGGTCGCCCGCACCGTGCACATTCGTGTCGACGGGCGCGCGGAAGTCGTCGCGGCCCTGGATGGGCCGGCCGATACCGTGATCCGGCTGGGGTCGAGTCTGTTCGCCCGCCTGTGCGGCGGACGCATCGCCGCCGCGGACCATCGCGACGAGATCGAGGTCGACGGCGACCGGGAACTGGGTGAGCGGATCGCCGCGAATCTCGCGTTCACACTCTGATCCGCCGTGCGACTGTTCCTGTCCAGCTACCGATTCGGCGCCCACTACGACCGGTTCGCCGAACTCGTCGGCGGCCCGGGGCCGATCGCGGTGATTCCGAATGCCTGCGACGCATGGCCGTCCGCGTGGTCCGGCGCCGTGACCAGTGATCTGGTTCCGCTGCGGCGCAGCGGTTTCCGGCCAGAGGTGGTCGATCTACGTGATTACGTCGGTCGTCGCGCCGAATTGGAGCGGGTGCTGCGCGGCTATCCGGCGCTGTGGGTCCGCGGCGGCAACACCTTCGTCCTGCGGGCCCAATTCGCCCGCAGCGCAGCCGATCTCGTGCTGCCGGAGTTGCTGGCCGAAGATGCGCTGGCCTACACCGGTTACAGCGCGGGCGCCTGCCTGCTGACGCCCGATCTGCACGGTCTGGAGGATGCCGACGATCCGGCCGAGGTGCGGGCCGCCTGCGGTATCAATCCGCGCTGGGACGGACTGGGAGTGGTGGACCGGGCGATCGTGCCGCATGTGGATTCGCTGGGCACCGATCCGGACGGGCACGGCACCCGCCTGGCCGAGCGCTTGCGCGCGGCGGGAACGCCGCACTGGGCGCTGACCGACGACGACGCCGTCGTGGTCGACGGTGAACGCACCGAGATACTGACCGCCGGTACCTGACGCCGCGCCCGCCGATCTCGCTCAGCCGAGGGTGACACCCGTTCGCTCACATCGCTTTTCGCCCCATTCGTACAGTGCGGTCAGCACCGGAACCAGGCTGCGCCCCTCGGCGGTCAGATCGTATTCCACCTGTGGCGGGACGGTGTCGAAGACGGTCCGGCTGACGAGACCGTCGGCCTCGAGCTCGCGCAACTGCTGTACCAGCATCTTCTCACTGGTCGAGGGCATGGCCCGGCGCAGTTGACCGTAGCGCCGCACACCTTCTTTCAGATGCGCGAGGATCACCGGTTTCCACTTCCCGCCGATCAGGTCGACAGTGACCTCGACCGGGCAGTAATACCGCCGCTGCGACATCGCGCTCACCTACTTACCGAAAAGTGCGCTCTTGTAACACTGTAATCACCGGACTTGCATGGATCTCATGAAAGTTATCGCCTTCGACCGCTTCAAACCCGGAGTCACTCTCGAGACCATCACACCGTATCTGCCCGAGGAGGTCGCCAATGTGTGGCGCCTCTGGAAGGCCGGAATCGTCCGGGAGAACTACGCCCGCGCGGACGAATCGGGTGTGGTGATCGTCTTCGAGGTGGACAATGTCGCGGAGGCCCGGCGCTATGTGGACGATTTTCCGTTGTCCAAGAGGGGTTTTCTGGAATGGACCTACGTTCCGGTGACCGCTCCGCTCCCGCTCGAGGCGCTCATGGACGCCTCGGTCGACACGGCCGAACCCTACGATCGGACCAGGTGAGCATATGCGGCATGCATTCGGACTCGACATTCCCTCGACCGTGGCGGACGCATGCGATCCGGCTCGGACGGCGGTGCTGATCTACGACATGCAGGCCGGCATCGTGAATCAGATCGCCGCGGGACAGCAGATCGTCGATGCCTGCGTCCGGCTTCGAGACATTGCGCGTGAGAACGGATTTCGCGTGTTCTACACCCGGCACATGTCGCTGCCGCCGGCCGCGTCCGGGGTATCACAACTGCGCACGGCCATGGCGTGGCAGCGGGTGGACGATCCGGGCCGGGTGCGCTCGATGTTCCCCCAAGGCTCACCGCAGTATCAGCTGGTTCCGGAGCTGACCCCGGGCCCGGACGAGGTGGTCTTCGACAAGATCACCATGTCGGCGTTCGCGGGCACGCCCCTCGATATCGCCCTGCGCGACCTGCGCCTCGATACCGTCGTGATCGCGGGGATCGCCCTCGAGGTCGGTATCGAGCCGACGGTGCGGCACGGCATCGATCTGGGCTATCTGCCGATCATGGTGACCGACGCCTGTGGCGCCGGACATCCCGAGGCGGCCGAGCGATCCTATGCCGCAATGGCTTTCGCCGGCGGATCACTCACCACCGATCTCGCCGGCCTCGAGCGGGAGATGGCCACGCGCCGTTAGCGAGCGTTCGGCTCAGGCGTCCTCGCGCGGCGCCACGATCCGGCGGGCGGCGTCACGCACCCAGGTGCGCAGCTCCGCCGGATCGTCGGGGCCGCCGACGACGAACCGCCGGGACTGCGGAAGCGCCTGCTGATAGTTGATCAGTCCCGTCAGCAGGGTCAGCAGGTATCCGGGCGGCATATCGTCGCGCAGCAGTCCTCGCCGTTGCGCGGCCTCGACCTTCTCGATCTTGTCCCGGTAGCGGCGGGCGCGGGCCTCGCCGGCGGTGACCTGGTCCGGCGCCAGTTCCAGCGCCTCCCACATCTGCAGCCGGAGGAATTCCGGATGTTCGCGGTGGTAGGCGATATGGGCGTCCACCCAGGCGTCGATATCGTCGATATCGGTCGACACCGCCGCGGCCACATCGATCATCGCCTTCTCCAGCACCTGCTCGAACAGTTGCTGTTTGTCGCCGAAGTAGGCGTAGATCAGCTGCTTGTTGGCCTTGGCGTTGCGGGCGATGCGATCCACGCGGGCACCGGCGATCCCGTGGGCGGCGAACTCCTCGGTCGCCGCCTCGAAGATGCGGGCCTTGGTGGCCTCGGGATCGCGCGGGGGCATGCCATCGATGCTAACCAACCAATTGGTTGACACGACGTCGCGGGCGCTGGAATAGTTCTAACCAACCGGTTAGTTACATCCCTCGCGGAGACAGATCCGCATCCCGCGGCGCAGCGCGGCGCCGCCGACACTCTCGACCGATTCCGGGGAGTCCGATATGTCCACCCTCGAAACCCCTACCGCCCCACCGCTTCTGCGCACACCACCGGCCGGCGTCGTGCCCTACCCGGCGCGCTGGCGGGTCCTGCCGGTGGTGCTGAGCGCCATGTTCATGGCGATGTTCGACTGGTTCGTCGTCAATGTCGCCGCCTCCTCGCTGCAACACGACCTGAACGCCGGCGAAGCGGCACTCGAACTGATCGTCGGCGGCTACGGCTTCGCCTACGCCTCGGGCCTCATCACGGGCGGCCGGCTCGGCGACCTGTTCGGCCACCGGCGCCTGTTCGTGATCGGCATGCTGGCCTTCACGGTGGCGTCGCTGCTCTGCGGCCTCGCGACCGACGCCTGGACGCTGGTCGGGGCCCGTGTGCTGCAGGGCGGCACCGCGGCGCTGATGGTGCCGCAGATGCTCGCGCTGATCAACACCCTGTTCCCGCCGCTCGAGCGACCGCGGGCGATGGCCGCGTTCGGCGCCACCATCGGCCTCGGCGCGGTCGCGGGCCAGGTGCTCGGCGGCATCCTGCTCGACGCCGATCTGTTCGGCTGGGGCTGGCGGACCATCTTCTACATCAATGTGCCGATCGGAGTGGTCGCGGCCGTGCTTGCCGCGCGCTGGCTCCCCCGCACCGGCAGCATTCGCGGGGCACGGCTGGATCCCGTTGGCGCCGTGGGCATTTCCGCAGCGCTGGCACTACTACTGATCCCGATCACACTGGGCCGGCCGGAGGGCTGGCCGCTGTGGACCTGGGTGTCGATGGCGGCCGCCGCGCCGGTGCTGCTGGCTACGCTGCGCTACGAGAACCGGCTGGCACGCCGAGGCGGGGAACCGGTCCTCGACACCGCCATGGTCCGCGAACGCGGCTTCAGTCTCGGTCTGGTGATCGCGGGCGGCTATCTGACCTTCTTCGCCGGCTTCATGCTCTGCCTGACCCTGATGCTGCAGGGCGGACTCGGATTGTCGCCGCTGCGTGCGGGTCTGGCGTTCGCGCCGCTGGGACTGTGCTTCGCGGGCAGTTCACTGTTCCTCGCACCACGGGTCGCCAATCGCTTCGGAAACAGGGTGATGGTGATCGGCACCTGCACCAGCCTGACCGGTCTGGGCATCACCCTGGCGGTGCTGGCCGGCATGGGCACACAGGTGAGCGCCCTCGCGCTGATTCCCGGCATGATGATCGTCGGGCTCGGCAACGGTATGACCATCCCCTCGGTCGTCTCGGCCGTGCTGTCCTCGGGTATCCCGGCACCGCAGGCCGGGATGGCGGCCGGCGTGCTCACCACCGCGCAGCAGTTCGGAAATGCCATCGGCGCAACGGTTCTCGGCGTCATCTTCTTCTCGGCGCTGGGTGCGGCACACACCACCGGCAACTATGTGACGGCCATGGAAATGGCCGCGGTGGCCGGGATCGTGGTCCTCGGTGTGGTGCTCGCCGCCGCGCTGGCACTGCCGCGGCAAACCCGCTGAACGCCCTCGATGCCCCCGGCCGCGCGACCGGGGGCATCGCCGTGGCGGTTACAGGTAGAGGCCGGTGCCGTGTTCGGGGCGTTCGCTGGCAACCGCGTGCAGATCGCGTTCGCGCAGCACCAGATAGGCCTGGCCCTGCACCTCCACCTCGAACTGATCCTCGGCGCTGAACAGCACGCGGTCGCCGACGCCCACGCTGCGCACGTGCGAACCGACCCCGCTGACCTCACCCCAGGTCAGCCGCTTGGCGACCTGCGCGGTGGCGGGAATCAGAATGCCGCCGCTGCTGCGTCGTTCGCCCTCCTCCTGGGAGACGCGAACCATGATCCGGTCGTGGAGCATCTGGATCTCGAGCTTGGCATCGGACACCGCGGCAGTGTACTGCGCACGGATCCCGTGCGAGCACGTAGGTTCGGGGTGTGGACATCGCAACACTCGCAGACCGGCTTCCCGACGGCACGGTCGTCACCGATCCCGACATCCTCGCGGGGTACCGCCACGACCGCGCACTCGATCCACAGGCCGGGATGCCGGCGGCGCTGGTGCGGCCGCTGACCACCGAGCAGGTCGCGACCGTGGTCGGCTGGGCACACGAACATCGGGTCCCGCTCGTGCCGCGCGGCGCCGGAACCGGACTCTCCGGCGGCGCGACCGCACAGGACGGCGCCCTGCTGGTGAGCACCGAGCGCATGCGCGAGATCACGGTCGATCCGGTCACCCGCACCGCCGTGACCCAGCCCGGACTGCTGAACGCCGAGGTCAAACGGGCCGCGGCCGAACACGGACTGTGGTATCCGCCGGATCCGTCGTCGTTCGAGATCTGCTCGATCGGCGGCAACGCCGCCACCAACGCCGGTGGGCTGTGCTGCGTGAAGTACGGCGTCACCACCGACTACATCCTGGGTATGGAAGTGGTGCTCGCCGACGGCACGGTGGTGCGGCTGGGCGGGCCGCGGCTCAAGGATTCCGCCGGGCTGTCGCTGACCAAACTGTTCGTCGGCAGCGAGGGCACCCTCGGCATCATCACCGAGTTGACACTGCGGCTGCTGCCCGCGCAGCCGCAGCAGAGCACCGTGGTCGCCACGTTCTCCACCCTCGCCGCGGCCACGGCGGCGATCGAGGCGGTCGCGGCCCGGCTGCGTCCCTCGATGCTGGAATTCATGGACTCGGTGGCGATCAACGCGGTCGAGGACGAAATGCGGATGGGCCTCGATCGCGAGGCCGCCGCCATGCTGGTGGCCCGCTCCGACGCCCCCGGCGAATTCCGCGCACGGGAGGCCGCGATCATCGCCGAGGCCTGCGAAAGCGCCGGAGCCGCCGAGGTTTTCCGGACCGAAGACCCGGAGGAGGGCGAAGCCTTCTGCGCCGCACGGCGATTCGCGATCCCCGCGGTGGAACGCAAGGGCCCGCTGCTGCTCGAGGACGTCGGCGTGCCACTGCCGCGCCTGGGCGACCTGGTCACGGGGATCGCCGAGATCGCCGAGCGCCGCGAGGTGCTGATCTCGGTGATCGCGCACGCCGGTGACGGCAACACCCACCCGCTGATCGTCTACAACCCCGCCGATGCGGACGAGACCGCACGCGCCCATCAGGCCTTCGGCGAGATCATGGATCTGGCCATCGCGCTGGGCGGCACGATCACCGGTGAGCACGGGGTCGGGCGGTTGAAGAAGGCGTGGCTGCCCGATCAGGTCGGTCCGGAGGTGATGGATCTGACCCGGCGCATCAAGGAGGCCCTGGACCCACACGGGATTCTCAATCCGGGCGCCGTGCTCTGAACTCGACCGCAGCCGGAAAAATCTCGCAAACCGGACAGTCAGCGGCTAGGCTGCGAGATCCCGGTTCGCTCGCCTGATGAGCGGCCCCCGTTGAAAGCCTCCCGAGGACAGATGATCAAGAGCCTGCCCGCCGTCGTGTTCGCCGCCGCGACGACCGTTTCCCTGCTGATTCTCCCCGCGGCCACCGCCGAGGCGAAGTCTCCGGCCTGCGATCGAGCCATCGCCATGGTCAACGCGGGAGTGCAGATGAGCGGCGGCACATTCGACGCCGAGACGGCCCGGGCCCTGCACGATCGGCTGTGGACCGTCGGCGATCTCGCCGCGGGTGAGGAGCGGGCGGCGATCACCGGATACGCCGATGCCCTGATCGACGACAACGTCACCGACCTGCAGCCCTTCACCGACGAACTCAATCGAGTCTGCGGGAGCTGACCTGCGCGCGGAACAAATCGGCCCGGGACGGCGGTTCCACCTGACATGACGACCAGGCTCGAGCACAATACGGCCGCCGGCCGCTACGAGATCTACATCGACGACACCCTCGCGGGCTACGCGGACTACAACGAAAGCAGCGCGGGCGGCAAGCCGATTCGCGACCTCAACCACACCCTCACCTTCCCCGAATTCCGTGGGCGCGGGGTGGCGGCGCAACTGGTCGAATACGCGCTCACCGACTGCCGCGACAACGGTTTCGCGGTAGTGCCGACCTGCTGGTACGTGGACCAGTACATCGGCGACCACCGCGAATACGCCGACCTGGTCGCCTAGCGGACAGACGACGGCCGCCGCGTCAGATGCGGCGCCGCCAGACCAGGAACTGCCGGTCGCCGACCGTGCCCATCGCCTCGATCACGGCGGCGTTGTCGAAGCCCGGCAGTTTCTGCAGGCGGGCCAGGAACTCGGTGTCGGCAGCGGAATGCGGGACCACGCAACCGTTCCCGCGCACACCGATCAGCACGAAGAACACATCGTCGGCGAAGGGGCCGTCGGCGGTCGTGATGATCCGCACCTCGGTCAGCTCCAGCCAGGTGACCTCTTCGATTCGCCCGTTGTCCAGCGTGCGGCGGACGAACCTGTCGGTGATCTCCACGCCTGCCATGCATCAATATTGCGCTGCGAAAGCCGTTGGGACAATTCCGAATTCGCCCGATTGCGATTGAACGAACATTTGAAATTGCAGATGAAAGTACTTCGCAGAGATTTTCTGGGTACTACCGTTCTACCAGCGAAAATTGCCGGTAATTCACTGAATTCGGCGCTTCGATACCGTAACGCGCCCTGACAACCCGGCGCGCGCGACGCGCCACGAGCCCCGGCCGCTTCGGTTCGATGTCACAAGGTGACGCGGGCGGTGCCGAGTCGGCACCGGCACCGCCCACGCCCTCGCGCGACCGTGCGATCAGCGCAGCAGCTGACGCGACATGACCAGACGCTGAATCTGGTTGGTGCCCTCGTAGATCTGGGTGATCTTGGCGTCGCGCATCATCCGCTCCACCGGGAAGTCGGTGGTGTAGCCGGCGCCACCGAACAGCTGCACCGCGTTGGTGGTCACCTCCATCGCCACATCGGAGGCGAAGCACTTGGAGGCGGCGGAGATGAAGCCCAGGTTCTTCTCGCCGCGCTCGGCGCGGGCGGCCGAGGTGTAGACCATCAGGCGCGCGGCCTCCACCTTCATCGCCATATCGGCGAGCATGAACTGGGTGTTCTGGAAATCGGCGATGGCCTTGCCGAACTGCTTGCGGTCCTTGGTGTAGGCGATCGCGGCGTCCAGCGCACCCTGCGCCAGACCGACGGCCTGCGCACCGATGGTGGGACGGGTGTGGTCGAGGGTCTGCAGCGCGGTCTTGAAACCGGTGCCCTCGGCGCCGATGATCCGGTCGCCCGGGATGCGGCAGTTCTCGAAGTACAGCTCGGCGGTCGGCGAACCCTTGATGCCCAGCTTGTGCTCGAGCGGGCCGACCACGAAGCCCTCGTCGTCCTTGTGCACCATGAACGCGGAGATGCCGTTGGCGCCCTTCTCCGGATCGGTCACGGCCATCACGGTGTACCAGGTGGACTGGCCGCCGTTGGTGATCCAGCACTTGGAGCCGTTGATCACCCAGTCGTCACCGTCGCGCTTGGCGCGGGTGCGCATGGAGGCCGCATCCGAACCCGCCTCGCGCTCGGACAGGCAGTAGGAGGCCATCTTGCCCTCGACGAGGTCGGGCAGCACCTTCTGCTTCAGCTCCTCGGAGCCCTGCAGGATCAGGCCCATGGTGCCGAGCTTGTTCACGGCCGGGATCAGCGAGGACGAACCACAGACGCGGGCGACCTCCTCGATGACGATGCAGGTGGCGACCGAGTCGGCGCCCTGGCCGCCGTAGGTCTCGGGGACGTGGACCGCGTTGAAGCCCGCGGCGTTCAGCGCGTCCAGGGCCTCCTTCGGGAACCGGGCGTTGCCGTCGACATCCTTCGCGTGCGGGGCGATCTCCTTCTCGGCCAGGCCGCGAATCGCCGCGCGCAGCTCGTCGTGGATGTCGTCCAACTTGAACAGATCGAAATCGGGGTTGCCCGCCATGGGTTCACTCCTGGTCGTGGGGTTTCGGTTCGCCTGGTCCGCGAATTCCGGCACTACACTGGCGCACCTCGGCACTCAGTGCCAGTCGCATTCGAGTATACGCCGCCGAAGGGCGACAACGTGAGGGGATACCGGGAATCCGCCCTGGCACTCAGTGCCACACGTCGGATTCACCGAACCCGCTCACAGATTATCGAGGCGTTCGGCCAGAAGGTCGGCGACCTGCCGGGCGGGCATCGCGCGCGGGAAGACCGCCACCACCAGCTCGGCCGGATCCGGCGCCGGACCGGGAGGCGCGATCGCCCGCACCGCCGCGCGCAGATCGGCCGCGCTCGCCTCGGATCGACCCCGCACCATGCGGCGCAGCAGATAGTTGTGGGTGGCGGTGACGGCCGCGCTGAACTGGATCAGCGCCAGATCGGGCACCTCGGGAAGCCGATCGCGCAGATAGTCGGTGAACAGCCGTTCGTACCGGAAGACGGTCACGATCTCGCGATCACGCAACGCCGGCGCCTGCCGGACGACCCGATAGCGGCGCGCGGCCAATTCCCTGGTCTCGGTGAACCGCTCGAAGATCCCGACCACCGCCTCCCGCACGGCATCCCACGGATCACCCTGCGCCGCAGTCAGATACGCCTTCGCCCGGGCGAGCTGCTCCTCGTGGTCGGCGAAGACCACATCCTCCTTCGACCGGAACTGCCGGAAGAACGTCCGCCGCGAAATCCCCGCCGCCTCCGCGATCTCGTCCACCGTGGTCGCCTCGTACCCCTGCTCCGCGAACAGCCGCAACGCGTGATCGACCACGGCCAGCCGGAACTCGGCGGCGTCGGCGGCGCGAACGGGGGTCGAATTGTCGCTGGGCACCCCACAACGGTAGCCGTGCCGTACCGGGAGGCCCCGGGCGCGCCGACGACTAGCCGAGCAGACGGGTGCGCAGGGCCTCGTCCTTGTCGAGGACGAGTTTCTCCAGGTCGGCCTGGAACTGTTCCATGCGGGTGCGCAGCTGGGGATCGGCGGCGGCGAGGATGCGGACGGCCAGCAGGCCCGCGTTGCGGGCGCCGCCGATGGAGACCGTGGCGACGGGGACGCCGGCCGGCATCTGCACGATCGACAGCAGGGAGTCCATGCCGTCGAGGTACTTCAGCGGGACCGGGACACCGATCACCGGCAGCGGCGTGGCCGAGGCGACCATACCGGGCAGGTGGGCGGCGCCGCCGGCACCGGCGATGATCACCTTGACGCCGCGACCGGCGGCCTCGCGGGCGTAGTCGAGCATGCGCTGCGGCGTGCGGTGCGCCGAGACCACACCGACCTCGAAGCGAATCCCGAACTCCGCCAACGCTTCCGCGGCCGCTTCCATCGTGGGCCAGTCGGAGTCGCTGCCCATGATCAGGCCGACCGCCGGAGCGGAGCCCGCGGAGCGACCATCGAACCCGATTGCGTTACTCATGGGGATCCCATCCATCGGTCCACACCGCGTGCGACATCCAGTGCGCCGCTCGTTCGGCCTTCTCCCGCACCTCGGTCACGTCGTCACCGAGGATGTTCACATGCCCGATCTTGCGCTTCGGGCGCTCGCCCTTGCCGTAGAGGTGCACCTTCGCCTCCGGGATCCGGGCGAACAGGTGATGCAGCCGCTCGTCCATCGACATCGCCGGCGCCTCGGCCGCGCCGAGGATATTCGCCATCACCGTCACCGGCGCCAGCGGCGTCGTGGCGCCCAGCGGATAGTCCAGCACCGCGCGCAGATGCTGTTCGAACTGTCCGGTGACGGCGCCGTCCATCCCCCAGTGCCCGGAATTGTGCGGGCGCATGGCCAGCTCGTTGACCAGCAGGTCACCGGCGTGGGTCTCGAACAGCTCCACGGCCATCGCACCGGTGACACCGAGTTCGGCGGCCAGCCGCAGGGCCAGCGATTCGGCCTCGGTCGCGGCCTCGTCCGAGAGCTCCGGTGCGGGCGCGATCACCACGGCGCACTGCCCCTCGCGCTGCACGGTCTCCACCACGGGCCAGGCCGCGGCCTGCCCGAACGGCGAGCGCGCCACCATCGCGGAGAGCTCACGCTTCAGATCCACCCGCTGCTCGGCGAGCAATGTCACACCGTGCCCGAGCTGATCGGTGACGATGCGTTCGGCCTCGGCGGCGTCGTCGATCATCCACACGCCGCGCCCGTCGTAGCCGCCCCGCACCGCCTTCAGCACGAACGGACCGTGCTCGGCGAGAAATCCGGTGGCGTCCGCGACGGCCTCGACCGCCGTGAACGCCGGAACCGGCACGCCCATCCCGGCCAGCTTGCGCCGCATCGCGAGCTTGTCCTGGGCGTAGACCAGCGCGGCCGGCGGCGGCTGCACGTTCACACCCTCGGCCACCAGCGCCAGCAGATGCTCGGTCGGCACATGTTCGTGGTCGAAGGTCACCGCGTGCGTACCGACGGCAACCTTGCGCAGCGCCGCGAGATCGGTGTGCGATCCGAGCACCACCTCGGGGCTGACCTGAGCCGCCGGATCGTCGGGTCGCTCGACCAGGACCCGCAGGCACTGTCCCAGCGCCACGGCAGCCTGATGCGTCATCCGCGCCAGCTGGCCGCCGCCGATCATCGCGACGGTCGGCATTCCGCCACCTTCGAAACTGCGTGAAACCGGCATCGGTTCACCTTCGGCAACCTCTTGCACCCCGGTGGAAGGGTCCATCGATGGCCCACTACGCTCGCTCACAGCCCACCATGTTGTCATGCGCCCACACGCGGGAGTGAGTGCGGGTTGATTGCCCATCGCGGGACGGACGTAGACTCACCGGGTGCCATTTGTCGACGATGTGGTCAACATCCTCCCCAAAACACTACGGGACCTCGCTATTCGTCATCACGAGCTGATCAAGTTCGCGATTGTCGGAGCGACCACTTTCGTCATCGACAGCGGAATCTTCTACATCCTCAAATTGACGGTTCTCGAGTCGAAACCGATCACGGCCAAGATCATTTCCGGGGTTATCGCGGTCATCGCGTCCTACATCCTGAACCGGGAATGGTCGTTCAAGGGTCGCGGCGGTCGTGAGAAACACCACGAAGCCCTGCTGTTCTTCATGGTCAGCGCCATCGGAGTGCTGCTGTCGAATCTCCCGCTGTGGGTTTCGCGGTATTTCTTCCACCTGCACGTCCCCGATGTCAGCTTGACCGTGGAGAACATCGCCGACTTCGTCAGCGCCTTCATCATCGGCAACATCCTGCAGATGGTGTTCCGATTCTGGGCGATGAAGCGCTGGGTGTTCCCCGACGAAATCGATGCGCTGGTCGAGGAATTCGAAGAGCTGTACGAGGAAGAGAAACCGCTCGGCTTCAGCTGAACCCGTCGTTCAGCGGGGCTCCCCGATGACGCCGTTACCCGACCGCCCCGCGGTCGGCTTACCGAGGAATACCGCGAACAGCGCCGGACGCCGTCGCTGGAGTTCCAAGCGGCCACCGTCGGCTTCGATCAGCGCGCGCGCCAGCGCCAGCCCCACTCCGGTCGATCCGGCGCCGGAGAAGCCGCGGTCGAAGATGTGCGGCGCCAGTTCGTCGCTGACCCCCTCGCCCTCGTCGGCCACCTCCACCGCCACCAGCGGTTCCCGGTCGGGGCCGCCGTAGACCGTGCGCACCGACACCGAGCAGTCACCTCCGCCGTGCACCAGCGCGTTGTCGACCAGCACGGCCACCGCCTCACGCAACCGTGATCCGGTGACCGGGGCGCGCAGGCCCGGATCGCCGGAGAGCACGAGTTTGCGCCCGGCCTCGGCGAAGGGATGCCGCCATTCGGCGACCACCCCGCGCAATTCGGCGACCACCGGAACCGGTTCGTGATCGGCGGCGTCCTGGTCGCGGGAATCGCGGACCAATTCGTCGATCGCCTCGGTGAGCCGGTCGACCTGCGCCATCGCCTCCTCCGATTCCTGGACGACCGCCGGATCCGGATGCGCCGACAATTCGTCGAGACGCAGCCGCACCGCGGTCAGGCGACTGCGCAACTGATGGGAGACATCGGCGACCAAGGCGTGCTCGCGCTGCAGCCGACCCGCGATCTCGACCGTCGCCGAATCGAGCACATCCGAGACGCGGTCGAGTTCGGTGATCCCGTGCCGGCGCGGATCGGGCCGGAAATCGCCCTTCGCCAGCCGCGCGGCGCGCGCGGCCACATCGCGCAGCGGATCGGCGACCCGTCGCGCGGTCACCACCGCCACCGCGGCCCCCGCCGCCAGCGAGGCCAGAGCCACCAGCGCCACCGCGCCCACCGCTTGCCGCTGCATCGAATGCATGGGGGCGGCCGGCACCTCGAGTCGCAACGAGCCCGACGTGCCCATCGACAGCGATTCCACCACCGGGTTCTCGACCTCCGGCGCACCCGCGTCCACGCGCAGCGCGGCGTCCTCGGGTGTCGGATAGATGATGGTCAGCCGTCCGCCGGAGGGGATCAGCGGCCGCACCGAGCGCAGGTCGAGCACGCCGTGGACCAATCCGTCGTCACGCTCCTGGCCGACGATCTCCACCGACATGCGATCCAGCCGGGCGCGCAGGTCGCTGCGGGTGATATCGGCCACCCACTGCCACGCCGTGAACGCCAGCGGGATACCCAACACCACGGTGGTGAGGGTCAGGGCCGCCAGCATGGACAGCAGAATTCGGCGCCGCATCGGCGATCAATCGGTGTTGAAGCGGAAACCGACACCACGCACGGTGACGATGCGCCGCTCCGCGACGGGGCCCTCGTCGCCGATCTTGCGGCGCAGCCAGGACATGTGCATATCGAGGGTTTTGGAGCCGCGTAGATCGGCATCGCCCCACACCTCGCGCAGAATCGTCTCGCGCGGCACGACCTGCCCGGCCCGGTCGATGAGCACCTTGAGCAGTTCGTACTCCTTGTTGGCGAGATTCACCTCGTGGCCGTTGACCAGTACCCGGCGCGCCGCGGGTTCGAGCCGCACACCGCCGATCTCCACCGCCTCGTCGCCGATGCCACTGCGCCGCAACAGGGCTCGCACGCGGGCCAGCAGTTCGGCGAGGCGGAAGGGTTTTCCGACATAGTCGTCGGCGCCGGCGTCGAGACCCACCACGAAATCGACCTCGTCGGTCCGGGCGGTCAACATCAGCACCGCGAGATCGGCGCCCCGCGCACGTACCTGGCGGCACACCTCCAGGCCGTCCATACCGGGTAGCCCGAGGTCGAGGATGAGCAGATCGTGTTCACCCTCCAGCGCCCGGCGCAGCACGGCGGGGCCGAAACTCTCGACGGTTACCGAATAGCCTTCGCGCCCCAGGGCTCGCGAGAGCGGAGCGGCGATGGCCTCATCGTCCTCGGCCAGCAGTACGGCGGTCACAGCACAAGATTACTGGCGAACCGGGCCGGTCGGGCGTGCGCCACCGAACCACGGCGGCCGCTACCGACGGCGGCCGTAACGAGGGTCCTGATACTGGTCGTGGCCCGGATCGCCGTGCGGGTTGTCGAAGACCTGGTGGTACAGCAGCGAATGCACCTTCTGCACGTTCGGAATGTCGTCGTATTCCAACGGATCCCCCGAGGCGGCGTCGATGATCAGCGTGCCCGTGCCCAGCAACCGGTCCGACAACCCGTGGCGGAACTGCACACTGGAGATGCGGTTCATCGGGATATCGATGCCGGTGTGGGTGAGTACGCCCTCGCGTACCAGCACCCGCCGGTCGGTGATGATGAAATGCGTTGACTTCCAACGGATCACCTGCGACAGGCAACGCCACACGACCAGCAGCGCCCACACCACGACGATCGCGATGAGAACGATGTTGCGCGTGGTGCCCTCGGTGTTGCGCCAGGCCAGCCCGCTCAGGAATCCGGCCAGCGCGGTGGCGAGGATGAAGGTGAGCGCCGGCAAGAACAACATCTTCCAATGCGGATGACGGTGCAGTAGCAGCTGCTCGTCCGGCGCGAGCAGCTCCTCCGGATAACTCATATTCGAACCCTACCCCCTGATTCGTCGCGCTACGCCGGGCGAAGATGAGTGACGTCGCCCGCCGATACCGAACGGCCACCGATGATCAGGCGGCCGTAGCCGTCGATATCGGTGGCCACGCCGGTGAGGACCTCGCCGCCCGGCAATTCCGCCCGCACGTCCGCGCCGAGGGTGGCGCAGCGGGCACGATACGCGTCGGCCAGCGCGCCGACATTCCAGTTCTCCGTCCGCCATTCGGTGAAGTGGCGGGCGAAGGCGCGCAGCAGGGCGAGGACCAACGCGTTGCGATCGGCGTTCTCGGCGCCGGCCAAGGTCAGCGAAATGGCATGTGGCACAGGCAGTTCGTCCTCGGTGAGGCTCACATTGAGCCCGACGCCGACGACGACCGCCGGAGCGCCCGCACCGGAGGCGACCTCGGCCAGGATGCCGGCCACCTTGCGGCCGCCGATCAGAACATCGTTGGGCCACTTGAGGTTCGCGTCCAGGCCGGTGGTTTCGCGGACCGCGTCCACGACGGCGACACCCGTCAGCAGTGGCAGCCAGCCGAGGACGGCCGGTTCGATACCGCCGAGGCGCACCAGAATCGACATCGCGATCTGCGCGCGCGGCGGACTCACCCACGAACGTTCGTGACGGCCGCGGCCGCTGTCCTGATATTCGGCGACCAGCACCCGTCGATCCGAGGACGGATCGCCGGCGGCACCGATCAGATCCGCATTGGTCGAACCGGTCGACTCCACCACATCGATACGGGAGAAGAACGACAGGTCGGGCTGTTCGGCGACGGCATGTCGCAGGATATCGGCGTCCAACGGTGGCCTCTGCACGCCTCGCAGGCTACTCCAGCGGGTTGCGGCCGCCGATATGCCGCTCCGCAACGAACCTCCGCACCCGGCGAGTGCGACCTCTCATCGGGCCAGGTCGTACTCCGGCAACTGGATCGAGCGCACCATCGCGCTCGCACCGCCGAATGCCATCACGGCGTCGGAGGCCGGTTCGCCGACCTCTTCCGGAGCCGGCGCCCCCGGCCGCTCGGCCCAGACCTCCGGATCCACGACGGTCGGCGCCGGTTCTCCGGCCGACCGGGTCAATGCTGTCGCGGTAGCCCGCTCCGCGACCGATCTACTCCACTCCCACATCGCGCACCTCCCCAGTGCTTGATTTCGGAGTCCTCACGGTACGGGTACGGGCACCCGGCAATCCACCGAATTAATCGGCCGTCCCGGCCACCCGCCGCGAAAAACACTGCGGTACAGCGTTTTCGGTGAAATCACAAAGGTCGCAGGCCCAGCGCTCCGGCGACGAAGCGGCTCACCGCGGTCAGACCGGACTGCAGCGCCGAATCGTAGCCCGCACGCGACCAGCCCGAAATCTCCGCGGTGCCATCGGCTCGAGGCGTCACCACGATCTCGGCGACCAGTTCCGCGGTGGTGGGTTCGCACACCGCCCACGAATATCCGGTCTGCTCGGCCCATTCGCGGGCACGGCGTTCGACATAGCCGGGATCGGTGATGCCGCCGTCGGCCAGTGCCGGGCGGTCGTCGATGCGGTCGTCGGCACGCAGCGCGCGCAGATACCAACTGCCGGCGTTGATCTCGATCGGTTCCATCAGAACCTCCGGCGACGGTCGCGCCGACGGCGGCGGTCGAGCAGGCGGTGATCGTCGCCGCCGAGGAGCCGGCGATCGTGGCCGCGCTGCTGCAGGCCGCCGGTGACGATGCCGGCCGCGGGGATGAGCAGGAACCAGAGCCAGGTATGGGTGGTGAAGAACAACACCAGCGCGAGGATCACCACCAGGCCCATCATCGGACCGGCGAATTCGCGGCGCCCGCCCGGCTGGGCGGCGGCCGGTTCCGGCGGTTCCGGCGGCTCCGGTACGGCGGCCGGGAGGTCGCCGAACACCGGCGCCAGATCACCCCGCGTCACCGCCGCGGCGATCAGGCCGCTGCGTTCGTCGAACTCGGCGACCGACAACCGACCGGCGGCGAAGTGCTCCGACAGGCGCTGCATCGCCTGCTCGCGCTCCGCGGTACCGATGCGGACGTCGGGAGAATCAGCCATGGCACGAGATTACCGCGCTGCGCGCCGGTGAGCGGGCCCGATCCACCCGCGGTACCGCCGACCGCCTATCCGCACTATCGTCGGTCTCATGTTCCGCCAGCGCGGCATCGGCACCGCTGCCGCCCCGCTCGTCGCAGCGTCGTCGGGTCGAGCCCCACAGCCGAGTTCCGAGACGCGACCGCAGATCGGCGACGCGGGGCTCCGGCCGCGGACGAGCCCGCCGAGCGGCGATGTCCCCGGCGGCTTTCGGCCGAACACCACGCACATCGGGCGGATGCGATGACCGCGCGGGAATTCGGGCGGTATCGGCTCGATCGACTGCTCGGCCGGGGGTCGGCCGGGGAGGTGTGGCTGGCGTACGACCCGGCGGACGCGCGGACCGTCGCGCTGAAGATCCTGTCCGGGAGTGCGGCCGAGGACGCGGATTACCGGCGGCGGTTCGAGCGGGAGGCCCGGATCGGGGCGCACCTGGACAATCCGCACATCGCGCCGATCCATCGGTTCGGCGAATACGCCGGACGGCTGTATCTGGACATGGCCTACATCCCGGGCGTGGACCTGGCGCGGCTGGTGCGGTCCAGTGCGATGGAGCCGGCGGAGGCGATCGAGCTGACCTCCCAGATCGCCGAGGCACTCGATGCCGCGCACGCGGCCGGGCTGGTGCATCGAGATGTGAAGCCCGCCAACATCATCGTGCACACCAGCGGATTCGCCTATCTCATCGATTTCGGCATCGCCCGCGCGGTCGGGCAGACCACCATCACCGCAACCGGTTTCACGGTCGGCACGCTCGCCTATATGGCGCCGGAACGCTTCACCGGGCACGGCGACTCCCGCTCGGACGTGTACTCGCTGGCGTGCGTGCTGTACGAATGTCTCACCGCGCGAAGGCCGTTCGGCGATACCGACGCCGTGCGGCAGTTGCACGCCCACCTGCACGAAGCCCCGCCGCGCCCCTCCGCCGCCGATGCGCACATCCCCGCCGCCCTCGACGCGGTGGTCGCGCGAGGTATGGCCAAGCGTGCCGACGACCGGTACCGCACCGCGGGTGAGTTGGCGGCCGCGGCCCGGGCCGCCGTCGGGATGACGATCTCCGATCGCACACCGCCGTTGCTGCAATCCGAACAGGGATCCACGACGCGGCTGGGGTCGGGATCCGCGACCAGGTACATCAGCCCTGCACCAGCGGCGACCGGACCGTCCGGCCCCGCCTTCGCGGCGACTCGGCAGGACGCCGCGCCGGCTGCTCCGAGGGATTACTCCGGCCCCGCGCCCGCCGCATACGGGCACCCCGGGCCCGCACCCGTAACGAGAAGAGTCGGCTCCGAACCCGCGGGGCCGGCAGCCGACCGGCCGCCTGCCCCGGTGCGGGCTACTCGTGTCCTGCCGGACGCGACCGCACCCGTCGGTTCACCGGCGTCACCGGCAGATCGCGCGGTGTCCGCCCGGCCGAATCCGTCGGACGTTGGCAACCCTCGGCCCACTCTGGTCGGTAGCACGTCTTTTCCGGTGAAATCGGTTCCGGCACAGCATGTTCCGGCCACGCCGCCACGACGCCCGACGCTCGCCCTCGCCGCCGCACTGATCGGCGCCGCCATCGTCGCCCTCGCGGTCGTCGCCGGATGCACGGCCCTGCTCAGCAGTGGCTCCCGCACTCCGTCCGACCAGCAGTCGACCACCCGGACCGAGGTGAACACTCCCGTGCCGACCACCGCGGCGCCGGCCACCCCGGAACCCGAATACACCACGACGGTCATCCCACCGCGCTGGACGCTCCCCTTCCCGACGAACATTCTGCCGCCGCCGCTCCAATTTCCCCATCCCGCAGCGCATTCCGAGGAGCACCACCCCGCACCGGCAAAGAAGGGCAGTCACGGCGCTCCGCGAACCGACCGGGTCTCCTGCGCCGAGGACACCACCGCCTGCGAGGGCGCGGCACGATAACCCCGTCCCGCGTCGGCCGCCGGCGAGCCGTCGCCGCCTGCCCGCCGGGATACACGCCGACCGGCACAGGGCTGCCACACGTCACGGCCGAAACGTCGAAGGCCCCGCTCCGAATCGGAGCGGGGCCTTCGACGAAAACTGTTGGTACTACTTGATTTCGGCGAGCACGGTGCCCTGGGTGATGGCGGCGCCGGCCTCGACGGCCAGGCCGGTGACCACACCGGACTTGTGCGCGTTGACCGGGTTCTCCATCTTCATGGCCTCGAGCACGGCGATCAGATCGCCCGCCTCGACCGACTGGCCCTCTTCGACGGCCACCTTCACGACGGTGCCCTGCATCGGCGCGGTCACCGCGTCGCCGGAGGCGGCCGAGGCGCCCGCGCCGCCACGCTTGCGCGGCTTGGGCTTCTTGCGGATCACGCCCGCGCCGTTGTTACCGGCGGCGGCCACACCCGCGCCCACGCTGAACTGGCCCGGCAGCGACACCTCGAGGCGACGGCCGCCGACCTCGACGACCACCGTCTGGCGCGCACCCTCCTCCTCGTCCTCGATGGGCTGGCCACCGGTGTAGGGCTCGATGGTGTTTTCCCACTCGTTCTCGATCCACTTGGTGTAGACGTCGAACTTGGTGCCGTCACCGACGAAGGCGGGGTTGGTCACGATGTGGCGGTCGAACGGCAGCACCGTCGCCAGGCCCTCGATCTCGTATTCGGCCAGCGCACGCGCGGCCCGCTCCAGCGCCTGGGTGCGGTTCTCACCGGTGACGATCAGCTTGGCCAGCATGGAGTCGAACTGTCCGCCGATGACGCTGCCGGCGACCACGCCGGAATCGACGCGCACGCCGGGGCCGGACGGCTCCTTGTAGACGGTGACCGGGCCCGGTGCGGGCAGGAATCCGCGACCGGCGTCCTCACCGTTGATGCGGAATTCGATCGAGTGGCCGCGCGGGATCGGGTCCTCGGTGATGGTCAGCTCCTCGCCGTTGGCGATGCGGAACTGCCAGCGCACCAGGTCCAGACCGGAGGTCTCCTCGGTGACCGGGTGCTCGACCTGCAGGCGGGTGTTGACCTCGAGGAACGACACGGTCTCGCCCTGCACCAGGTACTCCACGGTGCCGGCGCCGTAGTAGCCGGCCTCCTTGCAGATCCGCTTGGCGGACTCGTGGATCTTGGCGCGGACCTCGTCGGACAGGAACGGCGCGGGCGCCTCCTCGACCAGCTTCTGGAACCGGCGCTGCAGCGAGCAGTCGCGGGTGCCGGCGACGATGACGTTGCCGTGCTTGTCGGCCAGCACCTGGGCCTCGACGTGGCGGGCCTTGTCGAGGTACTGCTCGACGAAGCACTCGCCGCGGCCGAAGGCGGCGGTCGCCTCGCGGGTGGCGGAGTCGAACAGCTCCGGGATCTCCTCGATGGTGTGGGCGACCTTCATGCCGCGGCCACCACCACCGAAGGCGGCCTTGATGGCCACCGGGACGCCGTACTGCTCGGCGAACTCGACGACCTCGTTCGCGTCCTTCACCGGATCCTTGGTGCCCGCGGCCATCGGGGCCTGCGCGCGCTCGGCGATGTGGCGGGCGGTGACCTTGTCGCCCAGATCGCGAATCGACTGCGGCGAGGGGCCGATCCAGATCAGCCCGGCGTCCAGGACGGCCTGGGCGAAGTCCGCGTTCTCGGACAGGAAGCCGTAACCGGGGTGGATCGCGTCGGCGCCGGATTTGCGCGCCGCGTCGAGAATCTTGTCGAAGACCAGGTACGACTCGGCCGAGGTCTGCCCTCCGAGCGCGAATGCCTCATCGGCCAATTTGACGAACGGCGCGTCCGCGTCCGGTTCCGCGTACACGGCGACACTGGCGATACCGGCATCCTTGGCGGCCCGGATCACACGCACCGCGATCTCGCCCCGATTGGCGATCAGGACCTTCGTGATCTGCGCGCTGGCATGGCTGGGCACTGAGCCTCCTGTGCTGTGGACAACTTACGTCTCGGGTGAGTGTAGGCAGTGTGCCAACAGACGCCGAACACGGCTAGGGCTACCGAACAGTAGCCCGGACCCCCGTGACGTGAACAACACCTTAGACCGACTGTGCCGCCGCCGACACGGCGGCCGGAGCCGAACCCGGTTCACTTCCCTTGACGATCGGCGTGCGCACGGCATTGCTCCACTCGGTCCAGGAGCCGTCGTAATTGCGCACATTCGCCACTCCCAGCAGCGAGGTCAGCACGAACCAGGTGTGTGCCGAATGTTCGCCGATGCGGCAATAGACGATGGTGTCCTCGGCTCCGAGCAGCGGCGCGTAGATCTGTTCGAGCTCCGCACGGCCGCGGAATCGGCCGTCGCCGCCCACGGCCGCGGTCCACGGGATGTTGATCGCGGTCGGAATGTGCCCGGCGCGCAACGACTGTTCCTCCGGACGGTCGAGGATGCGGTCGTCGTCGCCGGTGTACTCACCCACCGCGCGCACGTCGACCAGTCCGATGCCCGATCCGCCGCGAGTCAGGTAGCCGCGCACGTCCTCGAGGAAGGCCCGGCCGCCCCGGTCGTCGCGCTCGACGACCGGATACTCCCCCAGCCCGACGTCGGGCACCTCGAAGGTGGTGTCGCGGGCCTCGGAGATCCACGCCTCCCGGCCGCCGTCGAGCAGCCGCACATCGGGATGCCCGAACAGGCCGAAGACCCAGGCGGTGGCGGCGGCGGTGCCGTTGGCCTTGTCTCCGTAGACGACGACCGTATCGTCACGGGCGATGCCCTTGGCGCGCATGAGTTGGGCGAAACGGGCGCCGTCGATCACGTCGCGGGTGAGCGGATCGGTAAGCTCGGCCCGCCAGTCGATCTTGACCGCCCCTGGCACATGGCCGATGTCATAGAGCAGGATGTCCTCGTTGGACTCGACGATCGCGAGGCCACGCGTACCGATGTTTGCCGACAGCCACTCGGTGGTTACCAATCGTTGTGGATATGCATGAGAGCCGAAGGATGGATGAGAGTCCGGAGCGACGGGCACGGTGGAAGATCCTTCACACGTGGTAGGCGATGGTCGGCTGGGCAGTACCGATCGTAGGTGCGAACAATGCGCGCTGGCGGTTTCACATCACGAATCGGATGAAGCGCGATTAAGTCGCAGCGTCGTCCGATAAAGTCACATGGGAGGAGGGGTGAGCTATGTCCGATTCTTGGCCACGACGGCGCCTGCTTGCGATCCTACGCGGCGCCAGCGAGCCTCTCGATGCCCAGGAACTGGCGCGCATCACCGGACAGCACGTCACCACCGTCCGTTTTCATCTCGATGTTCTCACCCGGGAATCGCTCGTCCGCCAATTCCAGCAGCCGCCCCGGGGCCGCGGCCGCCCGCGCATCGGATACACCGCGGTACAGCGATCCGTCGGTTATCAGGATCTGGCGCAGGTGCTCGCCGATCAGCTCGGCAGTGATCCCCGCAGGCGTTCCGAATTGGCCGTGACGGCCGGACGGGCGTGGGGCGCCAAGGTCGAACAGCTCGAGCAGCCCATTGCCTCCCTCGACGACGCCCGCGACGTCGCGGTGACGGTGAGCTCGGAGCTGGGTTTCGCCCCCGAGCGCGATCCCGCCTCCGAAAACGGCGACCAGCTCAACATCCGCCTGACCGCGTGCCCGCTGCGCGAATTGGCGCGCACCCATTCCGAGGTGGTCTGCGGTGTGCATCAGGGCCTGATGCGCGAGGTACTGGATCGCAACGGCGGGCGCGATGCGGTGAACGTCCGGCTGCACCCGTTCGTGGGGCCGGACCTGTGCGTGATCCACTTGGAAGCGCTGGCGAGCACGCTGCCGGATCCCGCCCACATCCCCGATCAGGCGGGGGCGGCGCCGCGACTACCGACGCCGTCAGCCAATCGCGTCGGCCCGCAGCTGCGCACCGATCCACAACTGCGCAATACCGACGCCCACGTCGCCCAGGAGGCGACGCAGCAGCGGTAGGCCGATCCCGATGACGCTGGACGGGTCACCGTCGATGCGGTCGACGAACCAGCCGCCCATTCCGTCGAGGGTGAACGCGCCGGCCACCCGCAGTGGCTCGCCGGTGGCGATGTAGGCATCCAGCTCGATCGGCCCGGGTTCGGCGAAATGCACGGTGGTGGTGCTGCAGTCCTGGGCGTCGGCGACGATCGCCCCGTCCCGCAGGCGCAGCACGCAGTGGCCGGTCAGCAGATCGGCGCTGCGCCCGGCCATGTCGGCCCAGCGGGCGCGCGCGACGTCGGGAGTATGGGGCTTGCCCTGCAGGACGCCGCCGACCAGCAGCATCGAGTCGCAGCCGACGACCACACAGTCGTCCACCAGGCGCGGGGCCCGCGCGGAGACGATGCCGTAGGAATCCGGAGTGGCCGGGCCGTGTCCGGACGCCGCGGCGTCCGCGATCAGGCCGGCGGCCACGGTGTGAGCCTTGGCCGTGGCGAGGGCGGTGACCACGCCGGCGGGCGGAGTGTCCGGCGGCAGGGCCGCGGCGACCGCGTCCTCGTCGACCTCGGATATTCGCACCACCGGATCCAGCCCGGCCGCGCGCAGCACTTGCAGGCGCGCGGGCGAGGCGGAACCGAGAACGAATCCCGTCACGTCAGCCGCGGAGGTGCGACAGGTAGGGGAAGGCGTACGGGGAGAACGGCGAGGTACCGCGGTGCATCATGGTGGGCCGGCCCCAGTTGTCCACCGGGCCCTGGTCCTGCGGCGCGCCGGCATTCGCGCTCGCGGCGGCGAACACGGTGACCAGTGCGGCGAGGTCCTCGTCGGTGGGCGAACCCTTCAGGACGCGGATGACCGGTCCGTGACCGGCCTCGACCTCGACGGCAGCGGTGACGGATGCGAGCCTCGTGTCGTCGTCACCGAATTCGTCGACCGCCAAATCCACTTCGGCAGCGCGCAATATCTCTTCGTCAGCCACAGCCGTCACAGCGCCAACTCCTCCTGTTCTGTGCCGACCCGAGGGGCCGGCGTTCACGGTGCGGGACGAGCCCACGCCGCGAAGGGTATTCGTGCGGCCCTCATCGAATGAGGGCCTCTTCCTACCATCTTCGCCCGGATGCGGCGATCGTGCGCGGTGCGAACGCATCACTCATCCGGAAAGTGTGCCTCCGCTACCGCACATATCGTCGGATCAGAGCGGAATGTTGCCGTGCTTCTTCGGCGGAAGAGTAACCATCTTCCGTTCGAGCAAGCGCAGCGCGGCGACGATCTGGCCGCGGGTGTGCGAGGGCGGGATCACCGCGTCGACGTAGCCGCGCTCGGCCGCCACGTACGGGTTGACCAACGTGTCCTCGTACTCGTTCTGCAGCTCGAGGCGCAGTGCGTCGACATCGGCGCCCTCCGCGGCCGCTTGCTGCAGCTTCTTGCGGTAGACGAAGCCGACCGCGCCCGAGGCGCCCATGACGGCGATCTGGGCGGTGGGCCACGCCAGGTTCACATCGGCGCCCATGTGCTTGGAACCCATCACGTCGTACGCGCCGCCGTAGGCCTTGCGAGTGATGACCGTGATTTTGCCCACAGTGGCCTCACCGTAGGCGTAGAGCAGCTTCGCACCGCGGCGGATGATGCCGTTGTACTCCTGGCCGGTGCCCGGCAGGAAGCCCGGAACGTCGACCAGCGTGATGATCGGAATGTTGAACGCGTCGCAGGTGCGCACGAACCGCGCGGCCTTCTCCGAGGCGTCGATGTCGAGGCAGCCGGCGAACTGGGTGGGCTGGTTGGCCACGAAACCCACACTGCGGCCGTCGATGCGGGCGAAGCCGACGATGACGTTCATCGCGCGCTCGGCCTGCACCTCGAAGAACTCGTCGTCGTCGACCAGGCGCCGGATGACCTCGTGCATGTCGTACGGCTGGTTCGGCGAATCCGGGATCAGGGTGTCGAGCTCGATGTCCTCCTCGGTCAGCGAATCCTCGATCGCGCCGGCGATCGGGTCGGTGGCCGGGAAGCGCGGAGCCTCGGCGCGGTTGTTGCTGGGCAGGTAGCTCAGCAGGTCCTTGACCCAGTCCAGGGCGTCCTGCTCGCCGGAGGCGACGTAGTGCGCGGTACCGGACTTCACCATGTGGGTGTGGGCGCCGCCCAGCTCCTCCATGGTGACCTCTTCACCGGTGACGGTCTTGATGACGTCCGGGCCGGTGATGAACATCTGGCTGGACTGGTCGACCATCACGACGAAGTCGGTCAGCGCCGGGGAGTACACGTGCCCACCGGCCGCGGCGCCCATGATCAGCGAGATCTGCGGGATCACGCCGGAGGCCTGAATGTTGCGGTGGAAGATCTCGCCGTAGAGGCCGAGCGAGACCACGCCCTCCTGGATGCGAGCGCCGGCGCCGTCGTTGATGCCGATCAGCGGGCGGCCGGTCTTGAGCGCGAGGTCCATGACCTTGACGATCTTCTCGCCGTAGACCTCACCGAGGCTGCCACCGAACACCGTCGAGTCCTGGCTGAAGATGCAGACGTCGCGGCCGTCGATGGTGCCGTAGCCGGTGACCACGCCGTCGCCGAGCGGACGGTTGTTCTCCAGGCCGAAGTTGACGCTGCGATGCCGGGCCAGCGCGTCCATCTCCACGAACGAACCCTCGTCCAGCAGGGCCAGGATGCGCTCGCGCGCGGTCAGCTTGCCCTTGGCGTGGACCTTCTCGACCGCGCCCTCACCCATCGGGTGCTGGGCCTCTTCCAGCCGATTGCGCAGATCAGCCAGCTTCCCTGCGGTGGTGTGGATATCGGGGGCGCCCGCCGAACCCGGCGAAGGCTGACTCTGGACACTCGTCATGCCCCGGAGTGTAACCAGTGGCGCAGTCCGGCGGAATTCCAGTGGGGGCTACCGACCAGTACCCTTATTGACTACCTGCCAGCAGAAAACCGCTGGTGAAGTGCCACAACGACGGTCCGGACACGCTCCCGCGAGCCGGGAATCGTCACCGATCGGCCATGCCCGTGAGGACGCGATCCAGGGCATCCACCGCCCGCTCGAGCTCGTCGGCGGTGACCGTCAGCGGCGGACGGAACCGGATGCCGCGCTCGCCGGTTCCGAGGAACAGTACCCGTTCGCGCTGCCGCAGATCGGCGAGGACGGCGTCGCGCAGTTCGGCGGACTCCAGCGTCACCGCGCACATCAGGCCGCGACCACGCGGATCGGTCAGCCGCTCGTGCCGGTCGGCGAGCGCGCACAGCCGGTCGAGCAAGAGGGCGCCCAGTTCCTTCGCGCGGGCGGCCAGGTCTTCGGCCTCGACCACCTCGAGGATGCGCCGCGCCCGCACCATGTCGGCGAGGTTGCCGCCCCAGGTGGAATTGATCCGTGAACTCACCGCGAACACGTTGTCGGGTACCTCGTCGACGCGTCCGCCGGCCATGATTCCGCAGACCTGCGTCTTCTTACCGAACGCGACCACATCGGGTCGCAGGCCGAACTGCTGATAGGCCCAGGTCGAGCCGGTCATCGCCACGCCGGTCTGCACCTCGTCGACGAGGAACAGCGCGTCGTGCTCGTGGCAGAGCTCCTGCATGCGCCGGAGAAATTCCGGTCGCATATGCCGGTCGCCGCCCTCGCCCTGGATCGGCTCGGCGATGAAACACGCTATGTCGTGCGGATTTTCGGCGAACGCCGCCCGGGCCTGCGCCAGCGCACGCTGCTCGGCGGCCTCGATGTCGACACCGGGACACAGGTAGGGGGTCTCGATGCGCGGCCAGTCGAAGGCGGGGAATCGTTCGGTCTTGATCGGGTCGGTATTGGTCAGCGACAGGGTGTAGCCGGAGCGGCCGTGGAACGCACCGGTCAGATGCAGCACCTTCGTGCCGAGGTCGGCCGGGCGGCCGTGCATAGCGTTGTGGCGGCTCTTCCAGTCGAAGGCGACCTTGAGCGCGTTCTCGACCGCCATCGCGCCGCCGTCGATGAAGAACAGGTGCGGCAGTGCCGGATCGCCGAGGACGCGCGCGAAGGTGTCGACGAAGCGCGCCATCGTGACCGTATAGACATCGGAGTTACTGGGCTTGTTCAGTGCGGCCGTGGTGAGTTCGGCGCGAAAGCGGGCATTCGCCGCCAGCGCCGGATGGTTCATCCCCAGCGCCGAAGACGCGAAGAAGCCGAACATATCCAGATAGACGGTGCCGTCGCGGGCGTCGATCAGGTTGCGTCCCCGCGATCTGCGCAGGTCCAGCACCAGATCGAAACCGTCGGCGAGCATATGGGCGGACAGGATGTCGTGTACGCGCGAGGCGGTGACCGACGCCGGGTTCGTGACCTCCGCGTCGGCCGTTCCGGGGCGCTCCAGTTCGAGGGTCACACCCACAGGATACGAAAATATTTACGGTTTCACTACGAACAATCGGATAAATTACGATCAGGTCTCACCTGTCATAGAATGTCTGCAGAATGATGGTGCTTCGGGTGCGGACATTGGCGGTGGCGCGGATCTCCTGCAGCAACTGTTCGAGATGCCGGGGTGAGGCCACCCGGACGAGCAGCATGTAGCTCTCCTCCCCCGCCACCGAATGGCATTCCTCGATGCCGGGGATGTGCTGCAGCAGGGCCGGAGCATCGTCGGGCTGTGACGGATCGAGAGGAGTGATCGCGACGTATGCCGACAGCAGTTGTCCCAGCGCCTCCGGATCGACCTTCGCGGAATATCCGCGGATCACGCCGCGCGCCTCGAGCCGGCGCACCCGCGACTGCACCGCGGATACCGACAGACTGGCCTTCTCCGCGAGATTGGACAGCGTGGCCCGGCCGTCGGCCATCAATTCGCGGATCAGGAGCCGATCGATATCGTCGAGAACAGGTTTCGCAGGTGCATCCGCCATCAGCGAAGGCTAACCCAGCGGGCGGTGGCCGGGGCCGGAAACGATCTCCCACCGGTGCGAAGTCACCCACGAACCGATGTCGGAAACGGAGCCGCACATGACATCCGCACCCGTTCTGCCCACCACCGACGAACTCCGCGACCGAGCCGCGCGCTTGCTGCTCGAACTCGGTGTCGACCCGGTCGACTCGGGCGACCTGCCCGCCCGCACACCGATCACCGGCGGTGAGCTGATGCGCGTCCCGGCCACCTCCGCGTTCGAGGTGACCAGCGCGATCGACAAGGCGCACAGCGCTTTTCACACCTGGCGTACCGTCCCCGCGCCGCAACGCGCCGCCGTGGTGCGGCGCCTGGGACGACTACTGACCGACAATCTGGACGCGCTGGCCGAACTCGTCACGCTGGAGGCGGGCAAGATCGGCGCCGAGGCCCGCGGTGAGGTCCAGGAGATGATCGACGTCTGCGAATTCGCCGTCGGTCTGTCCCGCCAGCTCTACGGTCGCACCATGGCCTCCGAGCGACCCGGGCATCGGCTCATGGAGACGTGGCATCCGCTCGGTGTGGTCGGGGTGATCTCGGCATTCAACTTCCCGGTCGCGGTCTGGTCGTGGAATACCGCGATCGCGCTGGTCTGCGGCGACACCGTGGTGTGGAAGCCCTCGCAGACGACGCCGTTGACCGCGCTGGCCTGCGATGCGCTGCTGCGGCGCGCGGCCCTCGACGTCGGTGCCGACCCGCAGATCCATCAGCTGATCCAGGGGGGCGCCGAGGTCGGCACCCAGCTCGTCGACGACGAGCGGGTGGCCCTGGTCAGCGCCACCGGATCGGTGCGGATGGGGCAGGCGGTGGCACCCCGGGTGGCGGCCCGCTTCGGCCGGTGCCTGCTCGAGCTGGGCGGTAACAACGCCGCGATCGTCACCCCGTCCGCGGATCTCGACCTCACCACGCGGGCAGTGGTTTTCGCCGCGGCGGGAACGGCCGGACAGCGGTGCACGACATTGCGCCGGGTCATCGCCCACACGGACGTGGTCGGACCACTGCTGGATCGGATGAGCACGGCGTATCGCCAACTGCCCGTGGGCAATCCGTTCGACGACGCGGTATTGGTCGGACCGCTGATCGACGGCCGCGCCCACACCGCGATGCGGGCGGCGATCGACCGTGCGCTCGCCGACGGCGGTGAATTGATCTGCGGCGGTGAGCGGGTCGAGGTCGGTGGCGGCGACTCCTACTATGTGCGCCCGGCCATCATCCGGATGCCCGCCCAGACCGCGATCGTGCGCGAGGAGACCTTCGCGCCCATTCTCTACGTGCTCACCTATGACGATCTCGACTCCGCGATCGCCCTGCACAACGGTGTGCCGCAAGGGCTGTCATCGGCCATCTTCACCGGTGACCAGCGCGAGGCGGAACGGTTCCTCGCCGCCGACGGCTCCGATTGCGGCATCGCCAATGTGAACATCGGCACCTCGGGTGCGGAGATCGGCGGTGCGTTCGGCGGTGAGAAGCAGACCGGCGGCGGGCGCGAATCGGGTTCCGACTCCTGGAAGGCGTATATGCGCCGCGCCACCAATACGGTCAACTACTCCACCGAATTACCACTGGCACAAGGCATTCGGTTCGGCTGAACGCCTAGCGCTCCGGTTCGCGGCCCATCTCGCGTACCTGCTCCTCGTAGACGGCCCGCACCGCCGCATCACCCGGATGCAGCGCCCGGTCGCCGTCGAAGAGGCCGCGCACCCTGCGCACGACCGATTCGGGCGCGGCCGCCAGCGCGATGTCGACGGGGTCGAGGTACTGCGGTACCGCCACCTCGGCTCGGCGGGTGCGGCAGGTCTTGACGATCGCGCCGGCGACGTCGACCGGGTCGACCGTCGGCAGCCCGCGGCCCAGGGTCAGCCCCGAGGACAGCCGGGTGCGCACCGCGGCGGGCAGCACACAACTCACGCTGACCCCGGATTCGGCGAATTCCAGCCGGGTCGCGGCCGACAGCCCGACGGCGGCGAATTTGCTCGCGTTGTACACCGCCAGACCGGGCAGCGGAATCTTGCCGGCCAGCGAGGCGACGTTGACGATATGACCGCGGCCGTGACCGATCATCGCCGGCGCGACGGCCCGCATGCCGTGGATGAGTCCCCAGACGTTCACATCGATCGTGGTGTGCCCCACCGCATCCGGTTCGCTGAGGAACGGGCCCGCGGGCATCACTCCGGCGTTGTTCACCAGGATGTCGATCCGGCCCAGATCGGCGACGACCTCGTCCCACCGCTCCCGGTCGCGCACGTCGAGTTCGACGGCGCGGGCACCGAGGCCGGCCGCCGCGTCGGCGGCGGCCGCGACGTCCACATCGGCGAGGACGACCTCGGATCCCTTGTGCGCGAACATTTCCGCGGTGGCCCGGCCGATACCGCGTCCGGCGCCGGTGACCAGGACGCGGGCCGCGGCGAGGTCGATCCGCGGATAGCCGTTACCGAACAGGTTCATGCGAATTCACTCCGTTCCATGGCGCGGCGGGTGCTGCGCAGACTGTGTTCGAAGGTCTCGCCGCGGCGGCGGCCGTCCATGAAGTTCGGGCCCATGACCGCGAGGTCGGCGGCGGTCACCGCCAGTCGCAGCACGCGGGTTCCGGTCGCGCGCACGGCGGCGATCTCGGAGTCCAGTTGCGCGCTCATCGGCCTGCGGAGTTGACGCTCGAGCCAGTGCCCGGGACCGCCCGCGGGCACCGACCGCGCCGAGGCCATCGGCGTCAGCACCACCAGTTCGTCCAGGTGCAGCGGCAGCAGCAGATCCACCGAAGCGGTGGAGGCGGCACCGCCGTCGACGAACCGCCGGCCCGCGATCGGCACCGGCGGGAACCAGCCCGGAACCGCCCACGAGGCTCGCAGCGCCTGGCCGACCGTGGCGGCCGGCGCCTGCGGTGCGCCGAAGGCGACCCGCTCGCCGGAGTCGTAGTCCATCGCGACCAGCCATGCGGCCGGATGGGCGAACCAGTCCCGATCGTGGTTCAGGTCGGTGGCCAGGCGCTGCAACCAGCTCGCATCGCCGCCGCCGACCGGCAGCAGCCGACTGCTCGCGCTCAGCAGCGCTTGCCGGGAACGATTGCCGTGCAACGCCATTCGCGGTGCACCGAGGCGGGGGCGGGGCAGCGGCGGGAAGCGGCCCGGTTCGTCGGCCATGTGCCGGGCCAGGATCGGATCCGCGACGGTGCCGCGCTGCATCGCCACCAGATCGTCGACGGAGATCCCCGAAGCCAGCATCGTCACCATCTCCGCACCGGCGGAGGTGCCGATCAGCGCGTCGGCCTCGCACGGATCCCACTGCAGCACGTCTCGCACCGCGGCCAGCGCCGCCACGATCCAGGCCGCCCCCACCGTGCCGCCGCATCCGATCGCCAGGCCACGCCGCTGTAACCCGTTACTGTTACGCATAGTCTCAAACACTAGCGGGCGCGCGGTGCGAGGTGCGGCCCGGTTCGGCGGATCGCAACCGTTCGGCAATGAACGCGCCCGCTACCGCCAGGGCATGTACTGCAAACTCCAGGTATTGCCGTCGGGATCCGCGAAATGCGCGTACAGCACACCCCCGCCGACGTCTTCGACCTCACCGACGGCGACGCCGCGCGCGACGAGGTCCGCGCGGGCGGCCTCGATATCGGCCACCACCAGATGCAGTCCACGCAGGGAACCGACCGCGCCGGCGGTGGTGGGGACGCCTTCGGAGAGCAGGATCGAACAGGCCGAACCGGGCGGTGTCAGCTGCGCGATGCGCACACCCGGTGCGGGAGCCACGTCGACATCGAGATGGAATCCGACCCGATCGCGATAGAACTCGATCCCCCGATCGATATCGCGCACCGGGACCGGCACCAATTCCAGCAGCAGCGTGCCGGGCGGGACCGGCGGATCGTCCGGGTCGTTCGTGACCTGCGCGGGGTCGGCCGGAATCTCGGTCACAGTGTCGGGGCGCTCGCTCATGGTCGGTCCCATCGTCGGTATCCACCGCGTTCGCGGCCAGCCTATCGGGACGAGCCGTGGACCGGCGCCGATCCGGCCACCTCGTCCGGCGGAGGCGCGGCCCGGGAAACACCCCCGCACACATCGCCGTCGGGACTCGATGTCGGTGCCCGGGTGCAGACTGAACCCATGCAGCAGTTCTCCCGGCCGACCCAGGAGTGGTTCGACGGTGCGTTCCCCGCGCCCACGACCGCCCAGCTGGGGGCCTGGGAGGCGATCTCCGCCGGAGAACACACCTTGGTGATCGCGCCGACCGGGTCGGGCAAGACGCTCTCGGCCTTCCTGTGGGCGATCGACCGGCTCGCCACCCGCGAACCCACGGACGGTCCGCAGCGCACCGCCGTGCTCTACATCTCCCCGCTCAAGGCACTGGCGGTCGATGTCGAGCGCAATCTGCGCGCACCCCTGGTAGGCATCACCCGCACGGCCGCCCGGCTCGGTATGCCCGCCCCGGAGATCAGCGTCGGCGTGCGTTCCGGCGACACCACCCCGGCCGACCGGCGGACCCTGCAGCGCCGGCCGCCCGACATCCTGATCACGACGCCGGAATCGCTGTACCTGATGCTCACCTCGGCGGCACGCGAGACGTTGTCGCAGGTCGGCACCGTGATCGTGGACGAGGTGCACGCGATCGCCGGTTCCAAGCGCGGGGCACATCTGGCCCTGTCGCTGGCCCGGCTCGACCAGCTCACCGAGCGGGCCGCCCAGCGCATCGGGTTGTCGGCCACCGTCCGGCCGCCGCAGGAGGTGGGGCGCTTCCTGGTCGGCCCGGCGCCGATCACGATCGTCTCGCCGCCGGCGCCGAAGACGTTCGACCTGTCGGTGCGGGTGCCGGTGGCGGATATGACCGAGCCGGGCGAATCCGATCAGCCGGGTTCGATCTGGCCGCATGTGGATGCCGCGATCGTGGATCTGGTGCTGGCGCATCGTTCGTCGATCGTGTTCGCGAATTCGCGGCGGCTGGCCGAACGCCTGACCGCGCGGCTGAACGAGGAATACGCCGAGCGCATCGCCGAACCGGACGAGGCGGAGGAGGTCGCGGGACGCCGCGAGCACGCGCCGCCCGCACAACTCGGGTCACCGACCGAGGTCAATCACGGGGCGGCGCCGTTGCTGGCGCGGGCCCATCACGGTTCGGTGAGCAAGGAACAGCGCGCCATCATCGAGGACGACCTCAAGAGCGGCCGGTTGCGCTGCGTGGTGGCGACCAGCAGCCTCGAACTCGGTATCGATATGGGCGCGGTGGATCTGGTGGTGCAGGTCGAGGCGCCGCCGTCGGTCGCCGGCGGGCTGCAGCGGGTCGGTCGCGCCGGACATCAGGTGGGTGAGATCTCACGCGGGGTGATCTTCCCCAAACACCGCACCGACGTGATCCACTGCGCGGTGGCGTCGATGCGGATGACGGCGGGACAGATCGAGGAGTTGAAGATCCCCGCCCATCCCCTCGACATCCTCGCCCAGCAGACCGTGGCCGCCTGCGCGCTGGAACCGATCGATGTCGACGAATGGTTCGAAACCGTCAGGGGCACAGGCAGTTTCGCCGCCCTGCCGCGCTCGGCGTACGAATCGGTGCTGGACCTGCTGTCGGGCCGCTACCCCTCCGACGAATTCGCCGAACTGCGTCCGCGCCTGGTGTGGGATCGCGATGCGGGCACGCTGACCGGACGTCCCGGCGCGCAGCGCCTCGCGGTCACCTCCGGCGGCGCGATTCCCGACCGCGGACTGTTCCCGGTGTTCATGGTCGGCGAAAAGGCCTCGCGGGTCGGTGAACTCGACGAGGAGATGGTCTACGAATCGCGAGTGGGCGATGTGTTCGCTCTCGGCGCGACCAGCTGGCGCATCGAGGACATCACCCACGACCGGGTTCTCGTCTCCCCCGCCTTCGGTCTGCCCGGCCGGCTGCCCTTCTGGCACGGTGACTCCCTCGGGCGGCCGGCCGAATTGGGAGCGGCCCTGGGTGAATTCGTCCGCACGGCCGGTCAGGCCGTCGAGCGCGCACCGGCCGGGCGGATCGAGGAACTCGTGCGGGATGCGGGCGGTTTCGATTCGGCGTTCGACGGTGCGGCCCCCGACCCCAGCGGAAATGGTGCCACCCGGCGCACGCCCTCCCGCGCCCGCGCGGCAGCCACGGACTCCACGGCCGGCAGGAAGGGCGGTGAACTGGTCGAACTCGAACAGCTCGTCCACGCCGCCGGCCTGGACGATTTCGCGACCGCGAATCTGGTCACGTTGTTGGCCGAACAGCGCCGAGCCACCGGCCATCTGCCGACCGACCGCACCCTGCTGGTCGAACGCTTTCGCGACGAGCTCGGCGATTGGCGGCTGATCCTGCACTCGCCCTTCGGATTACCGGTGCACGCGCCCTGGGCGCTCGCCGTGGGCGCGCGGTTGCGGGAGCGATTCGGGGTCGATGCCGCGCCGACCGCCTCCGACGACGGCATCGTGGTCCGGCTGCCCGATACCACCGACGATCCGCCGGGGGCGGAACTGTTCGTCTTCGAACCGGACGAGATCGACGACGTGGTGACCGAGCAGGTGGGCGGGTCGGCGCTGTTCGCCTCCCGCTTCCGCGAATGCGCGGCGCGGGCACTGCTGTTGCCGCGCCGGGATCCCGGCCGCCGCGCGCCGCTGTGGCAGCAGCGCCAGCGCGCGGCCCAATTGCTCGATGTGGCAAGGAAATTCCCGGATTTCCCGATCCTGCTGGAAACAGTCCGCGAATGTCTGCGCGACGTCTACGATCTGCCCGCCCTGCGCGATCTGCTGACGAATGTGGCGCGGCGCAAACTGCGACTGGTCGAGGTCGAGACGGCCTCCCCCTCGCCGTTCGCCAATGCGTTGCTGTTCGACTACATCGGCCAGTTCATGTACGAGGGCGACAGTCCGCTGGCCGAGCGCCGCGCGGCCGCGCTGTCGCTGGATTCGAGCCTGCTCGCCGAACTGCTGGGCCGGGTGGAACTGCGCGAACTCCTCGACGCCGCGGTCCTCGAACTGACCGAACGCGAACTGCAACGGCTCACTCCCGAACGCCATGCCCGCGACGCGGAAGGGCTCGCCGACCTGTTGCGACTACTCGGCCCACTCACCCCGGCCGAGGCGGCCGAGCGCTGCACCGCGGACCCGGGCCCGTGGTTCGCCGAATTGCTGCGGGCCAGGCGGGTTCTGGAGGTGTCGTTCGCGGGATCGCGGTGGTGGACGGCGATCGAAGACGCCGCCCGGTTGCGTGATGCCCTGGGCGTCCCGCTGCCGATCGGCACGCCGGCGGCCTTCATCGAACCGGTCGCCGATCCGCTGGGTGATCTGGTCGCCCGCTACGCCCGCACCCACGCCCCGTTCACGCTCGACGCCGTCGCCCGGCGCTTCGGGATCGGCCCGGCCGTCGCCGCCACCGCACTGCATCGGCTCGGCGCCGAGAAGCGAGTGGTGGAAGGCGAATTCACGCCAGGTTCGGCCGGTGCGGAATGGTGCGACGCGCAGGTGTTGCGCCGGCTGCGGCGCCGGTCGCTGGCCGCCGCGCGCAAGGAGGTCGAGCCGGTATCCACGGGCGCGTTCGGCCGGTTCCTGCCGGCGTGGCAGCATATCGGCACCTCGACACTGCGCGGCGTGGACGGGGTGGCCGCTGTGGTGGAACAGCTTGCGGGCGTGCCGATTCCGGCTTCGGCGTGGGAGTCGCTCATCCTGCCCTCGCGGGTGCGTGACTACACACCGGCGATGCTCGACGAACTCACCGCCTCCGGTGAGGTGCTGTGGTCCGGTCACGGCGCCATCACCGCCAAGGACGGCTGGATCGCCCTGCATCCGGCGGATCAGGCGCCGGTCACGCTGGGGCCGCCGCAGGAGATCGACTTCACCGACGTGCAGCTGCGGCTGCTGACGGCGTTGGGTGCGGAAATGACCGCGGCGGCCACCGACGCGATTGCGCTCGACGCCGACGGCACGGCCGCTTCCGAATCGGGCGCCTCCGCCGGCAATCAGCTCGTCGTGGTGGCGGGCGGCGCCTACTTCTTCCGGCAGTTGTCCGACGCGACCGGCGTGCTCGACGACGCGGCCGTGGCGGCGGCACTGTGGGAACTGGTATGGGCCGGATATCTGTCCGGCGACACCTTCGCTCCGGTCCGGGCGCGGATTTCCGGCACCACCCGCAGCACCACCGCCCATCGCACCCCGCGGCGCACTCCGCGCGGGCGCATGTACCTGCCGCGACCGGCGATGCCGACCCGGACCGGCCCTCCCGCCGTGGCCGGGCGATGGTCGCTGCTGCCACAGCGCCTGCCGGACAACACGATTCGCGCCCACGCCACCGCGGATCTGCTGCTGGAGCGCTACGGCGTGCTGACCCGCGGTTCGGTGCAGAACGAGGAGATTCCGGGCGGGTTCGCGCTGATATACCGGGTGCTCACCGAATTCGAGGATCGCGGACGGTGCCGGCGGGGCTATTTCGTCGACACCCTCGGCGGCGCGCAGTTCTCCACTACCGACGTGGTGGATCGGCTGCGCTCCTACGATTCCGACCGGGCGGGCGCCGGCACCGGCCGGGTCGGCACGGTCGCACTCGCCGCCTGCGATCCGGCCAATCCGTACGGCGCCGCCCTGCCGTGGCCGAAGAACGCGGGCGAGGGTGCCGGACATCGCCCGGGCCGCAAGGCGGGGGCTCTGGTCGTCCTGGCCGCGGGCGAACTGGCCCTGTACCTGGAACGCGGCGGTAAGACGCTGCTCACCTTCACCGAGGACCCCGAAATCCGGACCGAGGCCGCGGCGGCGCTCGCGGCCCTGGTCCACGACCGCCGGATCGACTCCCTGGTCGTCGAACGCGTCGACGGGGAATCGGTGCACGGCAACACCTTCGCCACCTTCCTCACCGACGCCGGTTTCCACACCACTCCCCGGGGCTTCCGGCTGCGGAGCACAGCATGAGACCGGCCCGCCTCGTCCGCCGGCACCGGTGGTGAACGCCGATGCCGGAAGGAGATACCGTCTATCTCGCGGCGGCGCGGCTGCGAACCGCGCTGGCGGGAAAGACGCTGACGCGCAGTGATTTCCGCGTCCCGCGCTATGCCACGCTCGATCTGCGCGGCAGCCGGGTCGACAGCGTCGGCAGTTACGGCAAACACCTGTTCGTGCGCACCGAGAAGCTCAGCATCCACACCCATCTGAAGATGGAGGGCACCTGGCGGGTCTACCGCCCGGGGCAGCGGTGGACCAAACCCGGATTCACCGCACGACTGATTCTCGCCACTGCCGACACCGAAGCCGTCGGGTTCTCCCTCGGCCTGGTCGAGGTGCTACGCCTCGCCGACGAGCACACCGCCGTCGACCATCTCGGCCCTGATCTGCTGGGCCCGAATTGGGATGCGGCCGAGGCGGTCCGGCGGCTGCGCGCGGATCCGGAGCGGCCGATCGGACTCGCGCTGCTCGATCAGACGACCATGGCGGGAGTCGGCAACATCTTCCGCAGCGAGATCTGTTTCGCCGAGCGGGTCCACCCGGCCATCCCGGTCGCCGCCGTACCCGATCTCCCCGGGCTCGTCGACGCCGCACACCGCATCCTCGGCCGCGCCGCACACCATCCACCCCGGCCCGCGGTGGTCTACGGCCGCCGCGGTCAACCGTGCCCTCGCTGCGGATCGATGATCCTCGTCCGCATGCTCGGCCCGGAAGCCGCTTCCGCCCCGGCCACCGAACGCGGGATCTACTTCTGTCCCCGCTGTCAGCCCGCGCCCGAGACGCCGGACCCGAGAGCCGCTGACCGGACTCGCCGCTGACCGGGCACGAGCCGTGATGTTTGCCGATCGATAGCTATATTTCTTTCGGCCGCTAACACTTCGGAGCGTGAATGCGACATAAGGGCGACACAGATCGTCACCGGTCGGGAAGCAGGGCAGATGACATATGCGAGCACCGCGATGCGGCGTAGCACACGGCTTGTCACCCAGCTGCTGATCACGGCCATCGCCATCGCGGCCACCGTCCTGTTCACCTATGCGCTGCAGCACTCGGTGAGTACGGGCCCCGTCCATTCCGGTCACACCTCGGCGCCCACGTCGACCGCCCCCTAGCCGCACCGCGCGCGGCGCTATGCCTGAGGCAGCGGCACCGGCTCCAGGATCTCCGGGCGAGGTTCCGGTGCGGCGGCGCGCAGAGCGTCGGCCGACACGTCGTCGGGTTGGGTCTGGGACCGGATCTCGGCATCGACCCGGGCGTTGTAGGTACTCACCTCGCGCCGGATCTGCTCCTCGTCCCAGCCCAGCACCGGCGCCACCAGCCGCGCCACCTCGTCGGCGCATTCGGTGCCCCGATGGGAGAACTCGATGGAGATCCGGGTCCGCCGGGCCAGGATGTCGTCCAGATGCAGCGCCCCCTCGGCGACCGCCGCGTAGACGGCCTCCACCCGCAGGTAACCGGGCGCGTCCGTAATCGGCTGCAGCAGTTCGGGTTTGCCCTCGGCCAGATCGAGGACATCGGTGATCAGGGAGCCGTACCGGTTGAGCAGATGTTCGATCCGGTAGGGATGCACACCGTAGGTCTGCGCCAGCTGCGGCGTCTGGTTGAGCAGGGCGAAGTAGCCGTCGGCGCCGAGCAGCGGCACCTTGTCGGTGATCGAGGACGACACCCGCTGCGGGATGTCGTGGACGGCCAGATCCACCGCGTCGTAGGCCATCACCCGGTAGGTGGTGTATTTACCACCCGCGATGGCGACCAGACCCGGAGCGATCTGCGCCACCGCGTGCTCGCGCGACAGCTTGGAGGTCTCGTCGCTCTCCCCGGCCAACAGCGGTCGCAGCCCGGCGTACACACCCTGGATGTCGTCGTGGGTGAGCGGGGTGACCAGTACCTCGTTGATCCGTTCGAGCAGATAGTCGATATCGGCCTTGGTGGCGGCCGGGTGGGCCAGATCCAGATTCCAATCGGTGTCGGTCGTACCGACGATCCAGTGATTGCTCCCCCACGGAATCACGAACAACACCGAGGTCTGGGTGCGCAGAATCAGCGCGGCGTCACTGGCGATCCGATCGCGCGGCACCACGATATGCACGCCTTTGGACGCGCGCACATGGAATCGGCCGCGAACATGCGACAGCGCCTGCAGTTCGTCGGTCCACACGCCCGTCGCGTTGATCACCACATGTCCCCGGACCTCGGTCGTGCGCCCGTCCTCGCTGTCGCGCACCTTCACTCCGACCACCCGGTCGGCCTCCCGAAGGAAATCCACGACCTGGGTCGACGTGCGGATCACCGCACCGTAGTGGGCGGCGGTGCGAGCCACCGTCATCGTGTGGCGGGCGTCGTCGACCACGGTGTCGTAGTAGGTGACACCGCCGATCAGCGCGTCCCGGCGTACACCCGGCGCCAGGCGCAGCGCTCCCGATCGGGTCACATGATGTTGGCCCGGAACCGATTTCGCTCCGCCCATGGTGTCGTAGAGCACCAGGCCCGAGGCGACGTAGGGCCGCTCCCAGCCGCGATGGGTCAGCGGGTAGAGGAACCGCAGCGGTTTCACCAGATGCGGAGCCAAGGTCTTCAGGCTCAGCTCACGCTCCCGCAGCGCCTCGCGGACCAGCCCGAATTCCAGCTGCTCGAGGTAGCGCAGACCGCCGTGGAACATCTTCGACGAACGGCTCGAGGTGCCCGATGCCAGATCGCGCGCCTCTACCAGGGCCACCTCCAGGCCCCGGGTGGCGGCATCGAGGGCGATGCCCGCGCCGACGACCCCGCCACCGATCACGATGACGTCGAAATGCTTGGCGCCCAAGCTTTCCCAGCTGGCCTCCCGCTGCTCGGGCCCCAGTTCGCCGGTGTGCTGACCGTGTGACTTCTCGTTCATCGCTCGACTTCCTCCGCACTGTTCGGTGGGATCGTCCTGCGTTACCCGTCGGTAATCGCTTTCACCCTAGTCCACCGCCGGGCGTGCGGCGATGTGATGCGCGGCGCGTGCGAGGTTTAGTAGCCTGCACGGATGCGACGCTTCGTGGCCGCCATCGACCAGGGGACAACCTCGAGCCGGTGCATCGTGTTCGACCGCTCCGGCCGCATCGCCGGCCTCGGGCAGCGCGAGCACGAACAGCTGTTCCCCCGGCCGGGCTGGGTCGAGCACGATGCCGAAACCATCTGGCGCAATACCGAATTCGTGATCGGTGCGGCGCTCGAGGATGCCGGGATCGGCGCCGATGACATCGCCGCGGTCGGGGTCACCAATCAGCGCGAAACCACCGTGGTCTGGGACCGTGCCACCGGCAGGCCGGTCGCCAACGCCATCGTCTGGCAGGACACCCGCACCGCGGCGCTGTGCGAGGAGCTGGCCGGCGACGTCGGCCCCGCGCGCTATGCCGACCGGACCGGGCTGCCGCTGAGCACGTATTTCGCGGGTCCCAAGCTGCGCTGGATCCTCGACAACGTCGACGGTGTGCGCGCCCGCGCGGAGGCCGGTGACCTGTGCTTCGGGACCATGGACAGCTGGATCCTGTGGAAGCTGACCGGCCGCCACCTCACCGACGTCACCAACGCCTCCCGCACCATGCTGATGAATCTCGAGACCTTGCAATGGGATTCGCAGATCTGCGCGGAATTCGGCGTTCCCGTCTCGATGCTGCCGCAGATCCACAGCTCCTCGGAGGTGTACGCCGAGATCTCCGACGGTCCGCTCGCGGGGGTTCCGGTGGCCGGCATCCTGGGCGATCAGCAGGCCGCGACGTTCGGGCAGGCCTGCCTCTCACCGGGCGAGGCGAAGAACACCTACGGAACCGGCAACTTCATGCTGCTCAATACCGGTACCACGCCGGTGTTCAGCAAGCACGGTCTGCTGACCACGGTGTGTTACCGGCTCGGCGACCAGCCCGCGGTGTACGCGCTGGAGGGTTCCATCGCGGTGACCGGATCCCTGGTGCAGTGGTTGCGTGACAATCTCGGCATCGTCGAATCCGCGGCGGAGATCGAACCGCTGGCCCGCAGCGTCGACGACAACGGCGGCACCTATATCGTCCCCGCCTTCTCCGGTCTGTTCGCACCGCGATGGCGGCCGGACGCGCGCGGCGTGATCACCGGACTCACCCGCTTCGTCACGAAGGCGCATCTGGCCCGAGCGGTGTTGGAGGCCACCGCATTTCAGACCCGCGAGGTGATCGACGCGATGCGCGCCGACGCCGAGGCGGAGAATCTGGGCGTCGAATTGACCACCCTCAAGGTCGACGGCGGCATGGTTGCCAACGAACTGCTCATGCAATTCCAGGCCGACATCCTGGATGTGCCGGTGGTGCGGCCGGTGATCACCGAAACGACCGCGCTCGGCGCCGCCTACGCGGCCGGACTGGCGGTCGGTTACTGGTCCGGCACCGACGACATCCGCGCCAACTGGTCCGAGGACAAGGTGTGGCAGCCGACGATGTCCGACGCCGACCGCGATCACCTCTACGGCGAATGGAACAAGGCCGTCGAACGCACCTACGGGTGGGCGCAGTAGATTCGCCGCGCTACCCCGCCGCGTCGACCGCGCGGCCCAGCCGATCGACCGCGTCGGTGAGCACGGCCGCATCCGACGTGGTGAAACACATGCGCATCGAGCCGCGGTAGGGCTGCGAGACCGCGAACGCGGAGCCCGGGACGTAGGCCACGCCGTGGTCGATCGCGCGCGGCAGCAGTTCGACGGTATCGGTGCCGTCGGTGAAATCGAGCCACACGAACATGCCGCCGGCGGCGTCGGTGCTCACCACCCGGTCGCCGAAGCGGGCGCGAACCGCGCTCACCAGGGCGGTGGCGCGCTCGCCGTAGATGCCACGCACCTTGTCCAGGTGGGCGCCCAGCCACGGCTCGTCGGCCAGCAGGTCCGCGGCGATCTGCTGGGTGAGCGCCGAACCGCACAGATCGGCGCCCTGCTTCAGCAGTTCCACGCCGCGGCACACCGCGTTCGGGGCGATCATCCAGCCCACCCGCAGCGTCGGCGCCAGGATCTTCGAGGCGCTCGACAGCCGAATCACGTTGGGCGAGTACGAGGCAACGGCCTGCGGCGCGGGGCGGTCGAACCACAGCTCGCCGTACGGGTCGTCCTCGACCACCCAGAAGCCGTACCGTTCGGCCAGCGCCGCCAGTTCCCGCCGGCGCTGCGGGCTCAGCGTCACACCGCGCGGATTGTGGAAATTACTCACCGTATGCACCAGCGCCGGGCGTTCGCCGCGCTCGAGCAGCTCGGCCAGCGCGTCGACAAGCATACCGTCGGAATCCAGCGGGATCGCCACGATTCGCGCCCCCGCCGCGCGGAAGACCTGCAACGCGCCGACGTAGGCCGGATCCTCGACCACCACGAGAGCGCCCGGATCGAGAAGCACCTCACCCAGCAGCGACAAGGCCTGCTGCGAGCCGTGGGTGACGAAGATCTCCTCCAGCGGGACGGGCCGGCCCAGCCGCACCGACTCCCGGGAGGCGAGCACCTCGCGCAGCGGCCCCCAGCCCGCGGACTCGGTGTACTGCAACCGGGACGGATCGGCCAGCGCCGACTCCGCGGCGCGAGCGATGGCATCGCGCGGCATCAGCTGTTCGTCGGGCAGACCCCCGGCCAGGCTGACGATATCCGGCCGGGCGGTCAGCTTGAGCAGATCCCGGATCGCCGAACTCTGCAGACCGTCCAGCCGGCGGGACAGGGGTGGAGTATGCGGCGACATGGAGACCTCCGATAGCTGCGGATCACGGCAACTATCGCATATCGGTACCCAGAATATGAAATTGTTTTCCCAGATATTGAGATCTGGGGACAGCGCGCGAGCCCGCGCGATCAGCGCTGATCGATCGAGAAGACGAGGTTCTTCCCCTCGCGATTCACGGTCTTGACCAGCTGTTTGTAGAGCGTGGTCGTACCGTCCGGCCGATGTTCGGTGAGGTCCACGTTGAACTGCTCCGGCGTGACCGTTTCCACACGCAAGCAATACGTGGTGCCCTGCGGGATCAGGCTGTCGATCGCCTGCTGCATGGTCGAGGCGGTCGACACGTTCGACGCGTCCGGCGCGACGAAGTCGTGCGCCTTGGCACCGCTACGGTCGGCATAGAACGCGTGCTGGAATCCCAGAATCGCCGCGGCTCCGCTGTTCGTGTCGCCGGGGCCGTTGCCGATCACGACATTGCCGTCGGTACGTGCCGGACAGCTCAGCGCGGCCACCGACGGCGGTGACGATTTGCCGCCGGCGACGGTTCCGTCGCCATCGCTGCTGCGCGTCGCGAACACGATGATCAGCACCAGCGCGATCACGATCACGACGGCACCCGCCGCACCGGCCAGGATCACCGGAATGTTGCGGTCGGGCCGGGCCTCCGGCTGGGGCTGCCCGAGGGGCCGCGACGGCACGAGCTTCTTCGCCAGCTCGTCGTCGTCCCACAGTGAACCCGATTTCTGCTCGCCGCCGCGCGGCACGGTGAGTTTCTTGGCGAGTTCGTCGTCATCCCACAGCGATCCCGTGGTTTCCCGCGGCGGAGTGGGTGGAAAGCCGGAATCGTCTGCGCGCCACCAGGTTCCACGATCGGCCTCGGCACCACCCGCGTCCGGGTATCGCACCGTCTCCGGGGCGCGCGGTGCATCCGGGGCGCGCGGCGGCTCGGGCATGCGGCGTGTCTCGGGCGCGGGCACGCGCGTGGTGTCGGCCGCGCGCGGCGCCTCCGGTGCCGGATGGCGGACGGTTTCCTGCGCCGCGGTCGAATCCGGCGCACGGTACTGCGGGGGCGGCGGCGGGACGGACGGCGTCGCGGGTGCGTCGGCGGGCTGCCAGCCCAATGTGGGGCGTTCCGGTTCCCCGACCGGCGCCCAGCCGATCGCACCCGTTTCACCCGTCGGCGGCCCGAAATCGTTCAGCGGTGGTCCGAATCCGGAAACCGGCGGGCCGAATCCCGACTCGCCTTCGTCCCGGTCCTGATCGTCGCCGGAGGCCATCACCCGTTCCTTCCCCGAGACACACGCGTGGGGCGGTCGCGAACGACCGCCCCACGCGTCGATTCAGTCTGTATCAGTACTGGACCGTGCCACCCCACTGTGTGGTCGCACCAGCGACATTCACCGTTTGCGGAGCGAAATCACCCTGCGGGAGTCTACCAATCTGAGCGGCCGCATCCAGTGCTGCGGCGCCGCCCGGCTGCTGCTTGATCCAGCCCTCGACGGCGGCCTTGGCCGCATTCGCCTCGGTGGTGTCGACGTAGTTCTCGGACTTCAGATCGTCGAAGCCGGTGGCGTGGGTGTACGAGGTGATCTTGACCTTGTTCGCCTCGACGAACTCCACCGACACACCCGCGTCGCCCACTCCGTTCGGAGTGCTGTAACCCACCGTGCCGACATATCCGTCGAGGTTGCTGAAGTGGTGGGTGTTGGCCACGTAGCCCGGCAGCAGTCCACCGCCGTCGACGTTGGCGCCGACCTCGGTGTGCGGGCCGTTCATCTGGACGACCGGAGCGGCCGGTGCGGCCTGCAGGCTCGGCGAGGTCCACTGCGCCTGCGGCGACGGGGTCGAGTTGCCCTGCTGGCTACGCAGCGTGTCCGCGTTGCCGCCGTTCTGCGACTGCGGCTTGTTCGGAGTGCCGACGGTCTGGTCCGGCGACTGCTGACCCGGCTTCAGCTGGTCGGCCTGACCGTTCGGGGTGGGCTGGTCCGGAACGACGGCCGGCTGCACCTGACCACCCTGACCCGGCACCGGCAGCGGCGCGACACGCGGGGTGGTCACACCCGGCTGCGTCGGCGAGGCCAGGTTCTGGTCCGGCTTCGGCGTGTTCTGGTTCGGGGTGGTGACACCCGGCTGCGGGGTGGTGACGCCCGGCTGGTTCGGAGTCGTGACACCCGGCTGATTGGGGGTGGTGACGCCCGGCTGCGGATTGCCGTTGCGCTGGGGACCGTTCTGCTGGGTCCCGTTCTGCTGGTTGTTGTTCTGCTGCGGCCCGTTCTGCGGAGTGCCGGTCTGCGGAGCGTTCTCCTGCGTGCCCGGCGCGTTCTGACCCTGGCCGTTGTTGTCGCCTTGCGCGGGTGCCTCGTTGGTGGCGCCCGGCTGCGCCGGAGTGGTCGGCACGCTCGGCTGATCGGCCGGCGCCGCACTCGCCGTACCCGACGCGAGGATGGTCGCCACGGCGGCTGCGGTGGCCAGTGGCAACGACGTCGTGGCCATCGCTCGCTGCGCCCGACTCGGCTTACGATGTTTCACTGTCTCGCAATCCCTTTCCCGAGCTCGGCCAGTGCCATCGACCGACGAACGCCGCTCGACGGGGCCGTCTCCATTGGTCCCTCATCGATGTCCGGCCCGCACCCTGCTGCGGTCCGCGAGCCGCTCGCGGATTCCCGGCCCGGGAAAGATTGCATTCCCCCCGCCACGTGAACCTGCCAGCCGACCACCACTGACATCTCTGCCGGAAGTGAACCACACGAACAAGTTTCAGGCAACCGGTGCTACCCGGCTGTGGGAAGCCGCACTCGGTCCGGCAAAAGATCAAGCGCGGCAGCGCATTTGAAACAGCCGCCGCCCACTAGTCCAGATCGTCGTGACGCATCAACTGGCGCGCCGCCTCGGTGACCGATCCCGACAGCGACGGGTACACCGAGAACGTCTGGGCCAGGTCGTTCACCGTCAGATTGTTCTGGACCGCGATCGCGATCGGCAGGATGAGTTCGGAGGCGATCGGCGCGACCACCACGCCGCCGATCACCACACCGGTGGCCGGCCGGCAGAAGATCTTCACGAAGCCGCGGCGCAGGCCCGACATCTTGGCGCGCGGATTGGTGTTGAGCGGCAGCATCACCGTGCGCGCGGGCACCTCACCGTTGTCGATCGCCGTCTGGCTGACACCGACCGTGGCGATCTCGGGCCGGGTGAAGACCGCGGAGGCCACCGTCTTCAACCGGATCGGCTGCACTCCCTCGCCGAGCGCGTGATACATCGCGATCCGGCCCTGCATCGCCGCGACCGAGGCCAGCGGCAGCAGCCCGGTGCAGTCACCGGCGGCATAGATCCCGGTCGCCGCCGTCCGCGAGACGCGGTCGACGCGCAGATAACCGCCGCGGTCGAGTTCGATGCCGATGCGCTCGAGGCCCAGATCCTGGGTGTTGGGCGTGGAACCGACCGTCATCAGCGCATGGGAGCCGGTGACCGTGCGGCCGTCGGACAGTTTGACCACGATCCCGTCCGCGGTCCGCTCGACAGCGTCGGCACGGGCCTGTTTGACGAGCTCCACCCCGCGTTCGGCCAGGGCGTCCTCCAGGACCAGCGCGGCGTCGGCGTCCTCCCCCGGCATCATCCGGTCGCGGCTGGAGACCAATTTCACCTGCACACCCATCTCGGTGTATGCCGAGACGAATTCCGCGCCGGTCACACCCGAGCCGACGACGACGAGCGTTTCCGGCAGCTCCTTCAGGTCGTAGAGCTGACGCCAGGTGAGGATGCGTTCCCCGTCGGGTTCGGCGCCGCGCAGCACCCGCGGGCTGGCGCCGGTGGCGATCAGGACGATCTCGGCCTCCATCACCCGTTCGGTGCCGTCGGCGAGCGTCGCGCGCACCAGATGTGTGGCCAGACCGGCGATCTGGTCGATCAGCTGACCGCGGCCGTTGAGGATGGTGACCCCGGCGGCCTGCAGTTTGGAGCGGATATCGGACGACTGCGCCTGCGCCAGCGCCTTCACCCGGGAGTTCACCTCCGACAGCCGCACCTGCGCCTGGGCCACATGCAGCGTGATACCCAGGTCACGCGCGCGGCGCAGGTCGGTGCGCACACCGGTCGAAGCGATGAAGGTCTTGGACGGGACGCAGTCCCACAGCACGCATGCGCCACCGATTCCGTCGGAGTCGATCACGGTGACCGTGGCTCCGTGCTGAGCTGCCACCAACGCCGCCTCGTAGCCGGCGGGGCCGCCCCCGATGATTGCAATGCGGGCCATGTGTACCTCCGCTATCGAGCCGTGCGGCCGGGATCTCCGGCACTGCCGTCAACGTTATCGGTCCTGCTCCTCATCGTTTTGACCGCGTCATGGGTGACGTTGCGCGTGTCACCTGCCGGTAATTCTCCGGACATCCGCCCGCCCCACCGGAGACAGGCACGGCCCGAACCGGGCCGGATCGAAACAAGCGGTCCCTACATTCGATACTCTTGCCAGGTGCCGATATACGCCGCCTACGGATCCAATATGGACCCGGAGCAGATGCTCAAGCGCTGTCCGCACTCCCCCGTCTACGGAACGGGCTGGCTGGAAGGGTGGCGCCTGACCTTCGCCGGCGACGACATCGGCTGGGAAGGCCCGCTCGCGACGGTGGTCGAGGATCCGGGCTCCCGGGTGTTCGTCGTGCTGTACGACGTCTCCGCCGAGGACGAGCAGAGCCTCGACCGGTGGGAGGGTTCGGATTTCGGTATCCACAAGAAGATCCGGCTCCGGGTATCGCCCAATACGGGGACGGGTACCCAGCCGGTGCTGGCGTGGCTGTACGTGCTGGACGCCTACGAGGGCGGGCTGCCCTCCGCCCGCTATATCGGCGTGATCGCCGACGCGGCCGAAAAGGCCGGGGCTCCGGCCGATTACGTCCACGCGCTGCGCACCCGCAACAGCCGCAACGTGGGCCCGGGGACCTTCGGCTCGATGTAGCCGGGACCGAGCCGGACAGCCCGCCGGGTTCGCCACCCGACGGGCCGTGCGATCAGCGTGCCTGCAGGACCAGATTGGTCATCACGCGCACGCCGGCCGCCAGCGCGCGCTCGTCGATGTCGAAGGTCGGCTGGTGGATGTCCAGTTGCGGGCCCTCGCCCGACCACACGCCCAGCCGCGCCATGGCACCGGGAACCTCCTCGAGGTACCAGGAGAAGTCCTCGCCACCGCCCGACTGCGGAGTATCCGACAGCGCGTCCGGACCCAGACCGAGAATCGCGTCCTCGAACATCCGGGTGGAGAATTCGTCGTTGACCACCGGCGGCACGCCACGCTTGTAGTTCAGCTGATACCGCACCCCCGTCGGGGCGAGCAGCCCGTCGACGATCTCGCGGACCATCGGCTCGAGCAGCGACCAGGTGGCGTGGTCACCGGTGCGCACGGTCCCGGTCAGCATGCCGGTCTGCGGAATCGCGTTGGGCGCCTTACCCGCCGATACCGCACCCCACACCATCACCGTGCTGGTCCGCGGATCGATGCGGCGGCTCAGCAGACCCGGCAGGCCGGTGATGACGGTGCCGATGGCGTAGACCAGATCGCTGGTCAGATGCGGCCGGGAGGTGTGCCCACCCGGCGAGTCCAGCACCAGTTCCACGGTGTCGGCGGCCGAGGTGATGGCGCCGACCCGCACTCCGATCCGCCCGACCTCGAGCCGGGGATCGCAGTGCAGCGCGAAGACCCGCGAGACGTCGTCCATCGCACCGGCGGCGACCATGTCGATGGCACCGCCGGGCATGACCTCCTCGGCGTGCTGGAAGACCAGCCGGACGCCGACCGGAAGGTCGCCGATCTCGGTGAGGGCCAGGGCGGTGCCGAGCAGGATCGAGGTGTGCGCGTCGTGACCACAGGCGTGGGAGACGCCGGGAACGGTCGAGGCGAACGGGCGGCCGGTGTATTCCTGCAGCGGCAGCGCATCCATATCGGCGCGCAGCGCCAGGCGCGGACCGGCCGGGCCGATATCGCAGATCAGGCCGGTGCCGGTAGGCAGTTTGCGCGGTTCCAGACCGGCCTTGACCAGCCAGGATTCGACGAATTCGGTGGTGCCGTGCTCGGCGCGGGACAGTTCCGGATTGGCGTGGATGTGGCGGCGCCAGCCGATCAGATCGTCACCGTGCTCGCTCAGCCACGCCTCGACCGCGGCCTGTCCGGCCGCGATCTCCGCCTGTCGACCGGTCGCGAGTCCGGTGTGCCGACAGGTTCCGGCCTCCGGGCCTACCGCCTTGCTCTGCAGGCCGGTACCGGCAGACTTGCGGCCCGCCGCCGCGGAAGGGCGCGAACCGGTCGCGGAGTCGTCCTCCGAACCGGTCGCGTCATCGTCGCGACCCGCCGCGGCGTCTCCCTCGCGGCCCGCCGGTGATGACCGGCCGATCGTGCTCACCGAATTTCCTCCTGTCGCTGAATACTGCGCTCCAACAACCTGTCCCTGTGTAGTTGATCGCCCGCAACCTGGATTGCGGTACGGGCGAGCGCCCGCGCCCCGTCGGTCACCGCGAGATCGGCCGACGGCGTCACACAGGCCGCGGCGAACTCCCGCTGGTGTGTCACCGCGCCGTTCGCCTCGATACCGATAACCGGGTGGATGCCGGGAATGACGTTGGTGACATTGCCCATATCGGTACTGCCCAGCGGCCGTGCTGCCTCGAGTTCCGGCGCGAGCGGCATGCGACCCATACCGATGATCTGCTCGCGGTAAGCACACAGTAGTGCGGAATCCGGCGTGAGCTCGGTATATGTGGGCGCCAGCGCCCGGATTTCATGAGTGCATCCGGTTGCCAGCGCTCCCGCCTCGAAGCAGGCCGAGGCGCGCTGCAGCAGATCGTCGAGGGATGCGGAATTGTCTGCCCGCAGGTAATACAACAGTTCCGCATGGCCGGGCACGATATTCGGGGCAACACCGCCCGTTTCGACTATACCGTGCAGTTGCTGGCCGGGGCGCAGATGCTGACGGAGCAGACCCAGCGCGACCTGCGCGACGGTGGCGGCGTCCCCGGCGTTGCGGCCGTACTCCGGCGCGGCGCTGGCATGTGCTTCGCGGCCGTGGAAGGACACCGACAGATCGGCCAGGGCCAGCGACCGCGCACCCACGATATCCAGCGGACCCGGATGCACCATCAGGGCCATCGCGACCCCGTCGAAGACGCCGCGCTCGAGCATCAGCACCTTGCCGCCGCCGCTCTCCTCGGCCGGCGTGCCGAACACCTTCACGGTGAGACCGCACCGATCGGCCACCTCGGCCAGCGCCAGCCCCGCACCCACCGCGGCCGCGGCGATGATGTTGTGGCCGCAGGCGTGACCGATCTCGGGCAGCGCGTCGTATTCGGCGCAGATGCCCACCACCAGCTCGCCGCTGCCGAAGGTGGCGACGAAGGCGGTCTCCAGGTCCGCGACCGGCATCTCGATCGCGAACCCGCGCTCGCGCAGCGGTGCCAGTGTCTTGGCCACACTGCGGTGCTCGGCGAATGCCAGCTCGGGTTCGGCGTGGATGGAATGCGAGAGGGCGATCAGTTCCGATTCGGCCGCCGTGACGGCGGCATCGGCGGCGGCGAGCAGGGCCGGATCCGCCGGGTCCACCGAGGCATCGGCCTCGTCGGCACGGAGATCATCGGCGTCGGCACGGGGGGCGTCGGCGGGGGCGCAGCCGGATGCCGCGGCCCGGTGCGCCGACCGGTCCGTGCGACTCCAGCTGCGTTCGTTCCCGCTGCGTGGCATGGCACACAGTCTCGCACTCTGCGCCACGCGATGATCATCGGGTGTTCAGGAGCCGAAGGCGAGATTTTCCGGTGTCGTCGGGGTATTCAGGCCCGCGAGCGCCCGTCCGTGCAGCGCACGCTTGATAACCGGCAGATTCGGCTTGCGGTTGCCGGTCAGTGCCGCGGCCCGCGCGACCGCCGCGGCCAGCACACCGTCGGCCTCGGCCGCCTCGTCGACGATGCCCGCGGCGATCGCGTCGGCGGCGCTGTAGCGGCGGCCGGTGGTCATCGCCTCGAGCGCCACCTGATTGGTCAGCCGCTCGGTGACGAGCGCGTTCATCGCCACTGTGAACGGCATTCCCAGATGGACCTCGGGCAGGCACCAGTACCCGCGATCCGAGCGCATCACCCGGAAGTCGTGCGAGGTGGCCAGCATGGCGCCGGCGCCGAAGGCGTGCCCGTTCAACGCGGCGACGGTCGGCATCTCGAAGGCCAGCAGCCGGCTGAAGACGGTGTGCACCCGGTCCAGGTACCAGTGCATCCTGTCCATGTTGCCGAACAGCCAGTCGGTGTCCAGGCCGTTGCTGAAAAATTTTCCGGTGGCCACCGTGACCAGCGCCGCCGGCCCCTCGGCAGCCTCGACCTCGTCCAGTTTCGCGTGGATGGCGTCGATCCAGTCGGGATGGAAGCGGTTCTCGCTGTCGGTCTGACCCTCGTTGCCGAGGTAGAGCACGAATACGTCCCCGTCACGGTCCAAGTACGGCATACGCAGAGAATATGCAGCTCCGAATGAACGCCCGCATCACACCCCCGGCCAAGTTACCGGCGGGTTGTGATCACCGCTGGTGCACAGGTCAGCGACGCGGCGGGAGCGGCACCCGCATCAGGTCCTCGGCGATCACCAGGTCCCCGTCGAAATACCGCTGCGCCTCCGCCCGGTGCCCGGCCAGATCGCCGTAGCGCTGCGAGAAATGGGTGAGCACGAGCGTTCGCACCCCTGCCTCCGCGGCCACGCGTGCCGCCTGCCCGGCGGTGAGGTGGCCGAAATCGTCGGCCAGTTGCGCCTCGGCCTCCAGGAAGGTCGCCTCGATGACGAGCATATCGGCGCCTTCGGCCAATTCCGCTACGCCCGAACACATTCGGGTGTCCATCACGAAGGCGAAGCGTTGCCCGGGCCGCGGCACCGACACCTCGTCCACGGTGACCCTGCGACCGTCGGGCAGCCGGACCGCGCCTTCGCGCTGCAGCGTCCCGACCAGCGGACCCGCCAGGCCGAATTCGGCGAGCCGCTCCGGCAGGATCCGATAGCTGTCGGGTTCGACGAGCCGATAGCCGAAGGTGTCGATGCGATGCGACAGCCGCACCGCCTCGAAGGTGAACGGCGCGTCCGGCAGCGGCACCGGGCCGTCCGCATCGATCGGATGCTCGCGCAGACCGGGAAAGTCGGGCACCACGCCGCGGAGATGTGTGAGCAGTTCCGCGCCCGATCCCGGGAAGCAGATGTCGACCGGATGGGTGACCTGGTCCAGATTGAGCCGCGCCAGCACCCCGGGCAGGCCGAGGCAGTGATCACCGTGGAAATGGGTCAGCCCGATCCGGGTGATGCCACTCGCCGAAACCCCCGCGAACAGCATCTGCCGCTGCGTCCCCTCGCCGGGGTCGAACAGCAGGCCGTCACCGTCCCAGCGCAACAGATATCCGTTGTGATTGCGCCGGCGGGTCGGCACCTGACTGGCCGTCCCGAGGACCACGAGTTCACGCACGGCACCATCCTGCCCTCGCCCCGCCGACCGCGCCCGGCGGCGGCACCCGTGTCCGGCCCGCGACGCGCACAACCGGCCCGTCGGCGCACTATCGTGGGCGCATGCTTGCCGAACAGGCCGCCGAGGCGATCGCCACACGTACGGGAGTCACGCGTCATCGGGTCGCGGTGGTACTCGGATCCGGCTGGCAGTCCGCCGCCACCGAGATCGGGGCGCCGCGGGCATCGATTCCGATGACCGAACTGCCCGGCTTCGAACCGCCGACGGCCCAGGGACATCAGGGCATCGTGCATTCGGTGCAGGTCGGCGAGGTGCCGGTGCTGCTGATGATGGGCCGCCAGCACCTCTACGAGGGTTACGAACCGCACCGGGTGGTGCACGCGGTCCACGCGGCGGCCGCGGCGGGTGCGGAAACGGTGATCCTCACCAACGCCGCGGGCGGGATCCGCCCGGGCCTGCGGGTCGGCGAGCCGGTACTGATCAACGATCACCTCAATCTCACCGGGCGCACCCCGCTCACCGGCGCCGCGTTCGTGAACATGGTCGATGCCTGGGATCCCGAATTGCGCACGCTGGCAAGGGAAATCGACCCCTCGCTGACCGAGGGCGTCTACGCGGGCCTCAACGGTCCGCAGTACGAGACACCCGCCGAGATCCGCATGCTGGGCGCCATGGGCGCCGATCTGGTCGGCATGTCGACCGTGTTGGAGGCGATCGCGGCCCGCTCGCTGGGCCTGCGGCTGCTGGGCATTTCGCTGGTGACCAATCTGGCCGCGGGCGTGACCGGCGCGCCGTTGTCGCATCAGGAGGTGCTCGCCGAAGGGCAGGCCGCCGCACCGAGATTGGGCAAACTGCTGCGCGGTGTGCTGGAACGGCTGTAGGCGGGCATCATGTTGCGATTCGGAACGGCAGGTCTGCGCGGCCCCCTGCAGGACGGGCCGGACGGGATGAATGTCGGCACGGTGGCGCGCGCGAGCGCCGGTGTGGCGGCCTGGCTTCGGGACCGCTGCCTGGGCGGCGGCCTGGTGATCGTCGGCCGCGACGCCCGCCACGGCTCCGCGGAGTTCGCCACCGTCACCGCGGAAGTGTTCGCGGCAGCGGGCTTTTCGGTACTGCTGCTGCCACGCCCGCTGCCGACGCCGATCGTGGCGTTCGCGGTACGGGAGCTGGGGGCGGTGGCCGGCGTGCAGATCACCGCGTCCCACAACCCCGCCACGGACAACGGTTACAAGCTCTACCTGGACGGCGGTTCGCAGCTGATCCCGCCCGCCGACGCCGAGATCGAACGCTGCATCGATGCGGTCACCGAACCGATCGCGCGCACCGATCCGGCGAACGACGCCCCCTCGCCGTCGATCCTGTCGCTGCCGGCCGATGCCACCCGCGCCGACCTCGGCGAGGAACTCGTTCGCCGCTATCTGGCGCGAGCCGCCGCCGTGCCCGAGACGATCGGCGGCGCGCGAACGGTTCCGGTCCATGCGGACCACGCGGCACGCCACGCCGGTGAACCCAACGGCGACCGAATGACGCTGCCGCGCCCTGATATTCGTATCGCGCTGACGCCCATGCACGGCGTGGGCGGCGAGACGGCGGTGGCCGCGCTCGCCGCCGCCGGATTCCCGGACGTCCACGTGGTCGACGAGCAATTCAACCCCGATCCCGACTTCCCGACCGTGGCATTTCCGAATCCCGAAGAACCGGGCGCCGCGGATCTGCTGCTGGCTCTGGCGGAGAAGATCGATGCGGACCTGGCCGTCGCCCTCGACCCCGATGCCGATCGCTGCGCGATCGCGGTGCCCGGACCGGACGGGTGGCGCATGCTGCGCGGCGACGAAACAGGCGTACTACTGGCCGATTACGTGCTGCGCAATGCGGCGCCGGACGCACTGGTGGCGACCACCGTCGTGTCGTCCCGGCTGCTCGGGAAGCTCGCGCCCGCACGCGGCGCCCGTTACGCCGAAACGCTCACGGGCTTCAAGTGGCTCGCCCGCGCCGGTGCGGGGCTCGTGTACGCCTACGAGGAGGCCATCGGCCACTGCGTCGACCCGGCCGCCGTGCGCGACAAGGACGGCATCACCGCCGCCGTGGCCGCCGCCGACCTCACCGCTCGGCTGCGGGAGCAGGGGCGTTCCCTGCTCGACGTCCTCGACGAATACGCCGTGGAGTTCGGCCTGCACGCCGGCGACCAGGTGTCGCTGCGACCGGCCGATCCGGCGGCCGCCGCGCACGCCGTTGCCCGCCTGCGCGATACGCCGCCCGACATCATCGCGGGCGTTCCCGTCACCTGCACCGATCTGTCGACGGTTCGCGGCCGGATGCGGACCGACGCCTTGGTCTTCGAGGGCGAGGGGCAGCGCATCGTCGTCCGTCCCTCGGGTACCGAGCCGAAACTCAAATGCTATCTGGAGGTCGTCGAACCGGTTCGCGACCGCGACGCACTGGCCCGATCGAAAGCGGTTGCAGCAGAGCGCCTCTCGGCGCTCCGTGACTTCTGCGAAAATTTGTGAGCCGCTGAGCCGCCCGACCCCATTCCGCGCCGGGATCCGCTCCGGCGCAAACCACCGCGCGATCGTCGGCGGTTCGGCCCGGCTTCGGGCTGTCACGCCGGATCGGTGACCCGCGCGCACCATCGTTGCGCTGCCCAGCGGCGGGCGACCTCAGTCGTGGCGCGGACCGAATTGCCGGTCCCCGGCGTCGCCGAGCCCCGGCACGATGAAGGCGTCGGCATTGAGTCCGGAGTCGACCGCGGCGGTCACCAATCGCACCGGCAGGCCCGATTTCTCCAGCGCGGCAATACCTTCCGGGGCGGCAACGACGCAGACTGCGGTGATGTCGGTGGCGTTGCGGGCGCACAGCAGTTCCAGGGTGTGGCGCATGGATCCGCCGGTGGCCAGCATCGGATCGAGAACGAAGACCGGTAGGCCCGACAGATCCGCGGGCAGCGACTCCATGTACGGCACCGGACGATGGGTCTGCTCGTCGCGCGCCACGCCGACGAAACCCACGCGGGATTCCGGAATCAACGCACTGGCGGCGTCGACCATGCCGAGGCCGGCGCGCAACACCGGAACGAGCAGTGGTGGTTTCGCGAGCCGGGTGCCCCGGGTCGGCGCGACCGGCGTGTCGATGTCGAAGGTGTGCGTCGGGGCTTCCCGCAGTGCTTCGTAGACGAGGAATCCGGTCAGATCGGCCAGTGCCGCCCGGAAACCCGCGTTGGAGGTGCGGGCATCGCGCATGGCCGTCAGGAGGGTGGCCGTCAGCGGGTGTTCCACGATATGCGTACGCATGAGGGAACGATAAGGTCTGTCGGGCTTCGAATTCGCCAACCGAGGGCGGATTTCCGCAACCGGAGTGGGAACCGTTGCGCAGGAGCATGCGTCGAACTACTCGGATGACGTAATCTGCCACCAGACCAGCACGATGGGGGATGTTGATGCACAAGATCTCGGTCGACACCGAGGGCGTCGCCGCCTACGGTGCCACAGCCGCGGGACTGGCCGGTGAAATGGGTGTTGCCGCGGCGGGCGCCGCCGGGGCCGACCCGCTCCTGCTCGGCCCGATCTTCGGACTGGTGGGGGGCGATTTCGTCGCTGCCTATGCCGCTGCCCATGCCGGGCATGTCGCCGGGATCGGCGAATTGTCCGCGGTGATGGGCAGTGTGGGGGCCGCCGCGACGGGCGCCGCCGCCACCTACTCCGAAACCGACGCCGCCCACGCCGCCGCACTGCGCGCCGCGGAAGGCCCGATCGGATGACGGGCGTCATCGATCTCGACGCACTCGCCCAACCACTCATCGATCTGCTCACCAGCTTCGGTTCCGGTGTGCTGCCGGCCGGCGGCCCGGCCGACGCGCTGCGCCAGGTGTCCACCCACCTCGACGGAATCCACCAGGCCGGCAGCGCGAGCATCAATCAGATGACCAACGCCTGGAACGGCGGTGGTGGCGACGCCGCGATGGACAAGGCGCTCAAGGTGCAGACCTCGGCAGCCACGATGTCGGATCGCGGCAACGATATGGCCGACGTGGTCAGCCAGGCCGCCGCCACGGTGCAGACGGGGCAGAAGGAACTCGACGGAATCGTCCAGTCGTTCGTGCAGTCGGTGACGGCGCTGGGGCCCGCGCTGACGACTCCTCCGGGATTGATCACCGTGGTCAACTCCGCGATCGACCATTTCGGCCAGGCCCTGAGTGTGGTCGGCCGGGTGCGGTCGGACCTCGACACGCACACCACCTCGATGACCGAACTGACTCCGCCCCCGCCGACGCCGTCCATGTCGGGTACTCCGGTGGCCGCGGCCTCGGTCGCCGCGCCCGCGCTGAGCACCGGCGCGCAGACGGCCAGTTCACTGCTCGGCGGGCTGGTGTCGAGCGGCGGTTCGATGATGAGCAGCATGACCAGCCCGGCCTCGGCGGCGACGCAGTCGCGATCGAGCTCGGGTGCGACGAAAACCCCCGGAGCTCAGCAGTCCGGTGCCGACAAGCCCGGCCGCCACGGCGGCGTCATGATCACCCTGCCCGACGGCAGCCAGGTCGAGGCGCCCAATCAGAAGGCCGCCACCGCGGTCAAGGCGGCGATCAGCGCCTGCGGCACGCCGTACGTCTGGGGCGGTAATACCCCCGGGGCCGGGCTCGACTGCAGCGGCCTGACCAAGTGGGCCTACGGCGAGGCCGGCGTCGACCTGCCCCGCCTCGCCTGCGATCAGAGCGCCGGCGCGACCCCGGTGAGCCCGGGCGATGTCATGCCGGGCGATCTGGCCATCTGGGACGGTCACGTCGCGATGGTCGTCGGTAACGGACAGATGGTCGAGGCCGGTGATCCGGTGCAGATCGACTCGATTCGAACGGAGAACATGGGAATGGCGTTCCACGGGTTCTACAGGCCGACGTCATGAGCCAGCCGCAGCAGCAGATCCCGAGCGTCACGGTCGCCGCCAGCACCAATCGCGCCGGCACCATCAGCGTGCGGGCCACCGATCAGGGCATTCCGGTGGAGATCAAATTCGAGCGCAGCGAATACCGTTACGGCGCACAGGCTTTGGCCGCAGAGATCCTGCGGCTGACCAAGCGGTCGGCGATCGTCGCCAAGGCCCGCCGGCGCGAACTGCTCGCCGAATCCGGCATGCCCACCGAGATCCTGGACAAACTGGGCCTGCCCACCCGCCAGGAAGCCGTCGACGAACTCGATCGCATGGACGACGAGGACACCGGACCCACCAGCTGGATGAGGCCCGTATGAGCGTCAGCGCGTATGCCGGAAAGGACGCATTGTGAGCGCGGAAATGGATGCCCTCGTCGCCGCGGCGACGAATAAACTCGAGGCCCTCGAGGCCGCGCTCTACAACCTCAAGAACGTGCGCGGTCGTTTCACCGCCGAGGACGGTTCGGTGAGCGTCGAGGTCGACAGCGACGGCGCCCTGGTGGGCCTGGATCTGTCCGAGGCCGTCACCTCGCATTCTCCGGCCGAGGTGGGCCAGTTGATCATCTGGGCGTGCCAGCAAGCTGCGCAGAATGCGGGAGAGCAGCGCTCCGAGGTGGTCGCCACCCTGAATTCCGCCTTCACCGCACCCGAATCGGGAAACGTTGGGGGGCGGGCCGAATAGTGCCGAAGGCAACGGCTCGATAGGCTTCCGTTCATGGCTTCTGGAGACATCGTCCCGATCGAGCTCGGTCTCACCGACGGCGATCTGGTCACCCTGTGGGCACCGCGCTGGCGAGACGGTGACGACGAGTGGGAGGCATTCCTCGGTCACGAGGACGAGCTCTACGGATTCGACTCCCCCGCGGAGCTCGCCGCGTTCATCCGGACCAACGACGACAACGATCTCGTGGACCATCCGTCCTGGAAGGTCGTCGTCGGTTTGTCCGCCGCCGAGCTGGAGCCCCAGGAGGAGCACGTCTTCGATCTGGTCGGCGTCCCGGAGCTCGCGGCCGGTGAACCCGACCCGGAGACCATCGCCGAACTGGAAGAGACCCTCGAGATGGTCCGCACCATCGGCGAGGTGTGCGAACTCGAGGTGGTCACCAAGTTCTTCGGCTCGCACCCCGTCCTCGGCGCACTGCCGGCGGGGGTGACCGCGTTCGTGGGCCGCGACGGCGAACAGCTGTGGGATCAGGTCGGCAACGCGATCGCCAAGGACTGGGACCAGGTCGTCGACGCCATCGATTCGGTGGTGGCCTCACCCGAGGTCGATGCCGAAGCGCTGGCCGTGGCCGAGGCGGAACTACTGGCCGCCGAGGAGAACGTCGTCGATGCCGAGGACGTCGCCGACACCGACGACGACGACATCGAACCGGTCGACCTCGACGAGGACGAGGACACCGACGAGGAAGACGACGAGGACGAAGAGGAGACCTTCTGGCACGAGGTCGGCATCGACCCGGTCAAGATCGTCACCTCCGAGGGCGAATTCTTCACCCTGCGTTGCTATCTGGACGACGAGCCGGTGTTCCTCGGCAGCAACGGCACCATCACCGTCTTCCCCTCCGAACGCGCACTGGCCCGCTACCTGGCCGACGATCACGACCACGATCTGGCGCGGGTCAGCACCTACGGTGAGGTCCGCACGGCGGCGGTCGACGGATCGCTCGAGGTCGAGGTCACCGAGGAGAACGTCTACGTGCTGCCGGGGCTGGCCGACGATCTGGGGCAGGGCCCCAAGTCGGTCGACATCGATCAGCTCGATCTGGCGGTCGAATTGTTCACCGACGCAGCCGATTACGTCGGCGACGACTCGGTCGAGCAGGCGCTGGCGAAGTCGACGCCGCTGGGCTGGTACGTCTCCTATCTGCTGGAGCCGGACCCGACCCGGCTGGCGCCGAGTCCGCCGTTCACCGCCGAGGCCGAGAGCTGGCGGGCCCTGGAACAGGCCTTCGAGAACCGGCTGGAGAAGGGCTAGCCGGCTCCCGAGGCGCGGTCGTCATCCGATCAGCACGGCGTAACCGGGCTTGATCACCTCGTCGATGATGCGCAGCCGGTCCGGGAACGGGATGAACGCCGACTTCATGGCGTTGATGGTGAACCGTTCCAGATCGCTCCAGCCGTAGCCGAAGGTTTCCACCAGCTTCAGCATCTCGCGGCTCATGTCGGTATCGCTCATGAGCCGGTTGTCGGTGTTGACCGTGACCCGGAACCGCAACCGGGCCAGCAGGTCGAACGGATGCTTGTCCAGTGCCGGCACCGCGCCGGTCTGCACATTCGACGAGGGGCACAGCTCGAGCGGAATCCGCTTGTCGCGCACGTAATTGGCCACCAGCCCGAGGGTGGGTTCGGCGCCGTCGCTGTCGAAGATGTCGTCGGTGATCCGCACCCCGTGCCCGAGCCGATCGCAGCCGCAGAACGCCAGCGCCTCGTGGATCGACGGCAGTCCGAACGCCTCCCCGGCGTGAATGGTGAACTGCGCGCAATTGGCCCGCATGTATTCGAAGGCGTCCAGATGCCGCGAGGGCGGATACCCCGCCTCGGCGCCGGCGATGTCGAATCCGCCGACGCCGCGGTCCCGGAAGCGCACCGTCAGTTCGGCGATCTCACGGGAGCGGGCGGCGTGCCGCATGGCGGTGAGCAGGCAGGTCACCCGGATCGGAGTGCCGGCTTCGGCGGCCAGCCGTTCCCCCTCGTGGAACCCGGCCAGCGTGTGCTCGACGACCTCGTCGAGGGTGAGGTCGCGTTCGAGATGCTGTTCGGGCGCGAAGCGGACCTCGGCGTACACCACGCCGTCGGCGGCCAGATCCAGCGCGCATTCGCGGGCCACTCGCCGCAGCCCCTCCGGCGTCTGCATCACCGCCACCGTGTGGGCGAAGGTCTCGAGGTAGCGCTCGAGCGATCCGCTGTCGGCCGCTTCGCGGAACCAGTGCGCCAGCGCCTCCGCATCGGTGGCGGGTAGCTGGTCGTATCCGCAATCCTCGGCCAGTTCGAGCACGGTCGCGGGACGCAGGCCACCGTCGAGATGGTCATGCAGCACGGCCTTGGGGGCCTGGCGGATCGAGGCGAGAGTCAAAGGCATCGGTCCAGTCATGTAACGACGCTATCCGCATTCGCGGGCCCGCGCAGGCAACTTGCCCCGGTGTGCATCTACCCGCCGGGCTGTCGTTGCCCGATGGTCGCCCGCGCGTAGCCGGACCCGGCTCAGTACTTCGCCATCAGATAGGCGCCCACGACGATCAGCGCACAGCCCGCCAGTCGTTGCGCGCTGACCGGCCGGCGCGGGAACCCCATGACGCCGAAGTGGTCCATGACCACGGCGAGCAGCATCTGACCGGCGATGATCAGGGCATTGAACGTGCTGACTCCGACGCTGGAGGCCACGGTGATCATCGCGAAGATGGCGGCGCCGCCGGTGAGCCCGCCGAAGGGAGCCCACCGTGGCATCGCCTTCAGATCCGCCCGGGACGGCCACGGCTGACGCGGTGAAATCGCCAGTGTCACAGCGAATATCGCGCCGACACCGGCGAGCGCCACCGCGTAGGAGATCACGCCGCACAGAAAGACGTTGTGCAGGGCGAGTTTCAGTGAGTTCTGGCATCCGGCCTCGACCGAGCGCAGGGCGCCGCCGACGAGCATCAGGACGAAGACGAGAATCATCGCCCCGCGGCCGAGGGTCGCAGGCCGGACTGCGGTGCGGGCGGTCATCGCACCGCCTCCCCCGCCGGCACGAATTCGGGTTGCCGGGGCTCGGCCTCACGGGAATCGCCGGCCATGAGATAGACGGCGACGGCGATCAGCGCGGCTGCCAGCAGGCGGGGCGGGGTCGCGTGCCGTTCGGCGAACCCCATCGCACCCACGTCGTCCATCACCAGCGCGACCAGCATTTCGGCCACGATGACGACGGCGTTGAAGGTGGCGACACCGACATATTTGGCCACGGTGATCATGCCGAGCACCGCGACACCGCCGATCAGCCCACCGAACGGCGCCCACCAGGGCATTCGTTCCACGTCGGCCCATGTCGGCCACGGCGAGTGCGAGACCACGGTCGAGATCACGAGGAAGACGGAAAATCCGGCCAGCGCGACGGCGTAGGACACCACCGCGCACAGCCACATGTTCTTCAGATGGAATTTCTGCGTGTTCTGGCAGCCGACCTCGACGGACCGTAATCCGCCGGCGGCCAGGATGAACACGAAGATGAGTCCGAGAGCGACAGCACCCACGAGCACACGTCCTTCGCTAGGCAATCGAATGCCGTCCGCACGCAGGCGGTGCTACCAGCCGGATTCTGCGGTCGTGCGAGCACAGAATAGCAACCCAGACGACGTGCCGTTAGTTATTGGCACAATAGACAGGTCATCGATACCGGCTCAGAGCCCGATCCGGCCGAGGATCAGCGGATGCGCGACCGGCGCGACCGGCCCGATGTCGAATCCCGCCCGCAGTGCCGCGATCGCCGCGGGAACGGCCGCTTCGGAATCGGTGTGCAGCGTGAACAGCGGCTTCCCGGCTGTCACCGAATCACCCGGCTTGCAATGCATTTCGATGCCCGCGCCGAACTGGACGGGATCGCCCTGACGCGCGCGTCCAGCGCCGAGCCGCCAGGCGGCGAGGCCGACCGCCATCGCATCCAGCCGGGTGAGGACGCCCGACTCCTGCGCCACCAGGGTTTCGGTGTGCAGCGCCCGCGGCAGTGGCGCATCGGGATCGCCGCCCTGGGCCCCGATCATCGCCCGCCAGCGATCCATCGCACGGCCGTCGGCCAGTGCGTCGGCGGGGTCGACATCGTGAATTCCTGCCTGCGCCACCATTTCTCGCGCCAGGGCGACCGTCAGTTCGACGACATCCGCCGGGCCGCCCCCGGCCAGCACCTCCACCGCTTCGGCGACCTCGAGCGCATTGCCCGCCGTATTCCCCAGCGGAGTGTCCATCGCCGTCAGCAATGCGACGGTCCGCACTCCGGCGTCGGTCCCCAATTCGACCATGGCCGTGGCCAATTCGGTGGCGTCGCGGAAGTTCTTCATGAACGCGCCGCTGCCGACCTTCACGTCCAGGACGAGCGCGCCGGTCCCCTCGGCGATCTTCTTGCTCATGATCGAACTGGCGATGAGCGGAACCGATTCCACCGTGCCGGTCACATCGCGCAGCGCGTACAAGCGCTTGTCGGCCGGCGCCAGATCGGCCCCGGCCGCGCAGATCACCGCGCCGATCTCCGGATCGGTGAGGATCGAGCGCATCCGCGCGGGGTCCAGATCTGCACGCCAGCCCGGAATCGACTCCAGTTTGTCCAGAGTTCCGCCGGTGTGGCCCAGGCCGCGGCCCGACAACTGCGGGACCGCCGCCCCGCAGGCGGCCACGAGCGGCGCCAGCGGCAGGGTGATCTTGTCGCCGACCCCGCCCGTGGAGTGTTTGTCGACGGTCGGCCGGGGCAGGTCCGTGAAATCCATCCGCCGGCCGGAGGCGATCATCGCGGCGGTCCACCGGTCGAGTTCGCGGCGGGTCATGCCGCGCAGCACGATCGCCATCGCCAGGGCCGACATCTGTTCGTCGGCGACCTCGCCACGGGTGAACGCGTCGACCACCCAGTCGATCTGCTCGTCATCGAGTTCCGCACCGTCGCGCTTGGCCGCGATCACCGACACCGCCGCATGGGTCATGGCGAAAAGCCTTCCAGATCCCGTTCGGGGTGCGGAAATTCACATCATGTCCGGCCGGCGGCCAGATCGTCCGGCCCGAAGGCGTCCGGCAGCAACCTCGCCAGCGGAACCGGGCCGTCGCGATGGTCGACCAGCAGTTCCGGCCCGCCGTGCTCGTAGAGCACCTGCCGGCACCGTCCGCAGGGCATCAGGATTTCCCCGTGCGAATCACAGACCGCGATCGCCAGCAAACGGCCGCCGCCGACAGAACAAAAGTTACCGATGAGTACAGTTTCGGCGCAGACGCCGAGCCCGTATGAGACATTTTCCACATTGCAACCGCTCACAATGGAACCGCCGGCCGTGAGAGCGGCGGCGCCGACCGGAAAGCCGGAGTACGGTGCATACGCATTACGCATTACTCGAAATGCGTTGTGACGCAGGGAATCCCAATCAATTTCCGGCATATCGGACCTCCGCTCGAATGGTAGATATGACAGCGTAGAAATGGCATCGTGACGCTGTCGAACATTCAGGCAAGGCAAACCTAACTCCCCGCTCGGAGGGTCAACGCACGGCACGCCGAATTAGTTCCGCGAATCGCCGGGGATTAGAGTTCTCCACAGATCGGTCCAGGTTTGGCAACGCACCGCCGGCCACCGCCTCCGGATGTCAGCGCCCGAGATGAGCTGGTGTTTCTCCAGATTCACATGCTCGGCGTATGCCGAAGCTGCGACCGGATCCGACTGCCGGCTCGCCGGCGTGTCCATCAACGACGTTGGAGGCACCGCACTCTATGACGACCACACTGGAAGCTCCGGCCCAGCCGAAGCGGAAGACCCTGTACCGCGGCGACCCGGGTATGTGGTCCTGGGCGATGCACCGGATCACCGGTGTCACGATCTTCTTCTTCCTGTTCGTCCACGTACTCGACACCGCTCTGGTGCGGGTCAGCCCGGACACCTACGACCGGGCCATCGAGACCTACAAGAACCCGGTCGTGGCCCTCATGGAGATGGGCCTGGTCGTCTGCGTGCTGTTCCACGCGCTCAACGGCGTCCGCGTCATCCTGGTGGACTTCTGGTCCAAGGGCCCCAAGTACCAGCGCCTGATGCTGTGGATCGTGCTCACCATCTGGGTTCTGGTCTCCGCCGCCGGCGTCGGCCGCCAGTTCTTCTACCTGCTGACGGAGCACTGATATGACCGCACCTGTTCTCGGCAAGTCCTACGACCGGCCCGCCAGCCTCGACTCGCCGCGCACCCCGCGCCGTTCCTCCGGCAACAACTTCGAGAAGTACGCGTGGCTGTTCATGCGCTTCTCCGGCCTGCTGCTGATCGTGCTGGTGCTGGGCCACATGACGATCATGCTGATGCTCGACGGCGGCGTGAAGCGGCTGAACTTCGGCTTCGTGGCCGGCCGCTGGGCCAGCCCGTTCTGGCAGTGCTGGGATCTGGCCATGCTGTGGCTGGCGCAGCTGCACGGTGGCAACGGCCTGCGCACGGTCATCGACGACTACTCCCGCAAGGACTCCACCCGCTTCTGGCTGAAGACCCTGCTGGCCGTCGCCATGATCCTGATCATGGGCGTGGGCACCTACGTCATCTTCACCTTCGACCCCAACATCAGTTAGGAACGCCTCCGCGATGAGTGAGCGCAGCGAACGAATTCCAGTCGTCGGTGAATCTCGTTCTGTCCAGGAACACCGCTACGACGTGGTCATCGTCGGTGCCGGTGGCGCGGGGATGCGCGCGGCGATCGAGGCCGGCCCCCGGGCCCGCACCGCCGTGCTGACCAAGCTGTACCCGACCCGCAGCCACACCGGCGCGGCTCAGGGCGGTATGTGCGCCGCGCTGGCCAACGTCGAAGAAGACAACTGGGAATGGCACACCTTCGACACCGTCAAGGGTGGTGACTACCTGGTCGACCAGGACGCCGCGGAGATCATGGCCAAGGAGGCCATCGACGCGGTGCTGGACCTGGAGAAGATGGGCCTGCCGTTCAACCGGACGCCCGAGGGCAAGATCGACCAGCGTCGCTTCGGCGGTCACACCCGCGACCACGGCAAGGCGCCCGTGCGCCGCGCCTGCTATGCCGCCGACCGCACCGGCCACATGATCCTGCAGACGCTCTACCAGAACTGCGTCAAGCACGACGTGGAGTTCTACAACGAGTTCTACGTGCTCGACCTGGTGATGACCGAGACCGACCGCGGTTCGGTCGCCACCGGCGTGGTCGCCTACGAGCTGGCCACCGGTGAGATCCACGTCTTCCACGCCAAGGCGATCATCTTCGCCACCGGCGGTTCCGGCCGGATGTACAAGACCACCTCCAACGCGCACACGCTGACCGGCGACGGTATGGCGATCGTGTTCCGCAAGGGACTGCCGCTGGAGGACATGGAGTTCCACCAGTTCCATCCGACGGGCCTGGCCGGCCTGGGCATCCTGATCTCCGAGGCCGTCCGCGGTGAGGGCGGCATCCTGCGCAACGCCTCCGGTGAGCGCTTCATGGAGCGCTACGCCCCCACCATCAAGGACCTCGCGCCCCGCGACATCGTGGCCCGGTCGATGGTCAAGGAGGTCCTCGAGGGACGCGGTGGCGGCCCGAACAAGGACTACGTCTTCATCGACGTGACCCACCTCGGTGAGGACGTGCTCGAGGAGAAGCTGCCCGACATCACCGAGTTCTCCCGCACCTACCTGGGTGTGGACCCGGTGAAGGAGCCGGTGCCGGTCATGCCGACCTGTCACTACGTGATGGGCGGTATCCCGACTCGCATCCGCGGTGAGGTGCTGCGCAACAACACCGACGTGGTCCCCGGCCTGTACGCCGCCGGCGAGTGCGCCTGCGTGTCGGTGCACGGCTCGAACCGCCTGGGCACCAACTCGCTGCTGGACATCAACGTGTTCGGCCGCCGCTCGGGTATCGCCGCCGCCGAGTACGCCGCCCGCACCGAATTCGTCGAGCTGCCGGAGAACCCGGCGCAGATGGTGCAGGACTGGCTGGCGCTGCTGCTGAGCGACCACGGCAACGAGCGGGTCGCCGACATCCGGACCGACCTGCAGGTCACCATGGACGCCAACGCCGCGGTGTTCCGCACCGAGGAGACCCTCAAGACGGCGCTGACCGACATCCACGCGCTCAAGGAGCGCTACCAGCACATCACCGTGCAGGACAAGGGCAAGCGCTACAACAGCGACCTGCTCGAGGCCGTCGAACTCGGCTTCCTGCTGGAGCTGGCCGAGGTCACCGTCGTGGGCGCGCTCAACCGCAAGGAATCGCGCGGCGGCCACGCCCGCGAGGACTACCCCGACCGCGACGACGTCAACTTCATGCGCCACACCATGGCGTACAAGCAGGTCGAGCCCGGTAAGCCGGCGGAGCTGATCGCCGACATCCAGCTCGACTTCAAGCCGGTCGTGCAGACCCGTTACGAGCCGATGGAGCGTAAGTACTGATGACTGCTGTAGCCGAAGCCCCGGCCGGGCAGAAGCCGGCCCCCGTGCCCGACGGGTCGACCATGGTGACGGTCAAGGTCGCCCGGTTCAACCCGGAGGACGACAAGGGCGCGCACTGGGATTCGTTCCAGGTGCCGGTCCTGCCGACCGACCGCTTCCTGAACGTGCTCATCTACATCAAGTCCTACCTGGACGGCACGCTCACCTTCCGGCGCTCCTGCGCGCACGGTGTGTGCGGTTCGGACGCCATGCGCATCAACGGTGTGAACCGGCTGGCGTGCAAGGTGCTGATGCGCGACATGCTGCCCAAGAACGGCAAGGAGCTCACCGTCACCGTCGAGCCGATCCGCGGCCTGCCCGTGGAGAAGGACCTCGTGGTGAACATGGAGCCGTTCTTCGACGCGTTCCGCGCGGTGAAGCCGTACCTGATCACCTCGGGTAACGCGCCGACCCGCGAGCGCATCCAGTCCCAGACCGACCGGCACCGCTTCGATGACACCACCAAGTGCATCCTGTGTGCCTGCTGCACCACCTCCTGCCCCGTGTACTGGAGCGACGGCAGCTACTTCGGTCCGGCCGCGATCGTGAACGCCCACCGCTTCATCTTCGACAGCCGCGACGAGGGCGCCCGCGAGCGTCTCGACATCCTCAACGACGTCGAAGGCGTCTGGCGCTGCCGCACCACCTTCAACTGCACCGACGCCTGCCCCCGCGGCATCGAGGTCACCAAGGCCATCCAGGAGGTCAAGCGCGCCCTCCTGTTCGCCCGGCCGTGAGGTAGCAGCCGAACCGAAGCCGCCCGCATCACCCGATGCGGGCGGCTTTTCGTTTCCTAGGCAATTTGCTCAGTTTGCTGGGGGTTTGTTGTCGGATCGGGGTCGGGGTGCTTGCCTGGAGGCATGTTCACCGAAGCTCAGTTGTATTCGCCGGTTACCACGGGTAGCGACGGCGATGTCACGGTGCATTTGAGTGCCGAGCATCCGGGTGTGCACGATCCGGAGTATCGGGCGCGGCGCAACGCTATCGCCGCGCTGGCCTTGGCGCATCGGGCGGGCGAGGCGCTGCCGCGCATCGACTACACCGAGGAGGAGCAGCGGGTGTGGCGCATCGTGTCGGCGGAGTTGACGCGCAAACATCGGACCTACGCGTCGGCAGAGGTGCTCGACGGCGCGCGGCGGCTGGCCCTGCCCACCGATCACATTCCGCAGTTGGACGAGGTGACCGCGAAATTGGTGCCGCTCACCGGTTTTCGGTATGTACCGGCGGCAGGACTGGTGCCGTTGCGGGAATTCTTCGGCTCGTTCGCCGATCGAGTTTTCCACTCCACCCAGTACATTCGCCATCATTCCGCACCGCTGTACACGCCGGAGCCCGATTCGATTCACGAAATCATCGGGCACGCAAATCAATTGGCGTCGCCGCGGTTCGCCGCCATCTATGCCGAAGTGGGCGCCGCGGTGGCCCGGCTGGAGACCGAGGCGGCGCTGAAATTCCTGGCCGACGTGTTCTGGTTCTCCATGGAATTCGGCGTGGTGCGCGAGAAGGGTGAAGTGCGTTGCTACGGTGCGGGTCTGCTGTCCTCGTTCGGTGAGATCGAAGAGTTCCGGCACGCCCGGCTGCGTCCGCTGAACATTCACGACATGGGCACCGCCACCTACGACATCACGCACTATCAGCCGATTCTGTATTGCGCGGAGTCGATTTCCGAGATCGAGGACGTGATCGGCGGATTCTTCGCCACCATGACCGACGACAGCGCGGCCGCCGAACTGGCCACGTCCTGAGCACGGGCTGCCGTCAGTCGCCGGATTCCGCGGGGGGCGCCGGTGCCAGCGGCATGCCCGCCTCCATGAATTCCACGATCCGGTCGATCTTGTCCAGATCGAGCCCCTCCCGGCCGAACGCGGTCATCATCGCCCCGATCATCGCCCCGGAGAAGGCGCGGACCTCGAAGTCGCCCGGTTCGCGGCCGACTCGGCGGGCGAGCAGCGCGGAGACCAGATCCACGTTGCGCTCGGTCTCCTGCATGATCACGCTGCGCAGCTCGGGCTCGTTGTAGATCAGCCTCATCCGGTCCTGTTCGAACTGCCAGTCCTGCGGGTCCAGATTGTCGAAGGTGTCGCGCATCGCCTGGCGGAAGGCGGCCAGCGGCGACAGCTCCGGCGGCTGGGATTCGAGCGCGTCGATCATGATCGGATCGACGTCGTCGGCCAGCACCACCTGTTCCTTGGACGGGAAATAGCGGAAGAACGTGCTCGGAGAGATATCGGCGGCCTCGGCGATCTGCTCGATCGTGGTCGCCGAATACCCCTGTCGCTGAAACAGTTTCATCGCTTCGGCGCGGATGGTGCGGCGGGTGCGCTGCTTCTTGCGTTCGCGCAGACCCATCCGGGGCGATGCGGTCGCCCCGGAATGGGCCCGCGCGGGTGCCTTCGACTCAGCCGACATGCACCGATTCTCCCGCATCGGCGCGCGTGTGCGGGTCCGGCTCCCCGCTTCGGGTCCGGATCGCGGCGAGCAGCGCCGCCACCGAGCACACCCCCGCACACAGCCACAGCATCGCGCCCATCCCGGAGACGAAGGCCGACTGCACGTGGGCGAGCATGTCACCGTTGCCGGTGGCCCGGGCCACCGCGACGCCCGCGTTCACGCCGTCCGATATCGGCTCGTGGTTGTAGGACCCCAGGTCGGAGCGGTACTGCGTGGCGAGGACGGTGCCCAGCACCGCGACGCCGATGGTGCCGCCGGCCTGGCGCAGCGCCTGCAACAGCGCCGATCCCGAGCCGGCGCGCTCGGCGCCGAGCTGCCCCATCGCCATGCCCATCGCGGCCGGCATGACCAGGCCCATCGCGAAGCCCAGGATCGTGGTCCATGCGGCGGTATAGCCGTAGCCGCTGCTCACCTGGGTCATGGCGCCCATGGCGAGACCGGCGCCGAGGATCAGGAAGCCGCCGCTGAGCACGATGCGCGCGCCGAGTTTCGGCAGCAGTTTGTCGACCGCGCGCGTGCCGACCACCAGCCCGCCGATCAGCGGCAGCAACCGCAGCCCGCTGCCGAGCGAATCGACGCCGAGCACCGCCTGGAAGTACTGCGGCACCGTGAAGAACATGCCGAACATCGCGAAGTTCACGAAGACGGAATACGCGGTGCCCCAACGGAAGCCACGGTTGGTGAACAGTACGATATCGACCAGCGGATGCGCGATCCGCCGTTGCCACCACACGAAGCCGGCCAGCAGTGCCGCACCGGCGGCCACCGCCGCCCAGGCCGCGCCGTCGCCCCACCCCTGTTCGCCGAAGCGGATGAATCCGTAGGTGAATCCCAGCATGCCGGCGGCCGAGAGCAGCACACCCGGTAGATCGATGCGGAAGGCCGAATCGCTGCGGGTCTCCGGGACCAGGAGCGCCACCGCGATCAGCCCGACCACGACCAAGGGAACGTTGATCAAGAAGACCGATCCCCACCAGAAATGGTTCAGCAGCCAGCCGCCCACGATCGGGCCGAGCGGCAGACCCAGGGCCGTGGAGCTGACCCAGATCGTCAGCGCGCGTTGGCGTTCGGCCTGCGCCGGGAACAGGCTGGGCAGCACCGACATCGACAGCGGCATCATCGCGGCCGCCGCGATGCCCAATACCGCGCGGGCGGCGATCAACATCCCCGCCGAGGTCGCCAGCGCACACCACAGCGACGCCCCGCCGAAGACGACCAGCGCCGCCAGCAGGAACTTCTTGCGGCCGTAGCGGTCGCCGAGCGCACCCGCCGGCAGCATCACGGCGGCCAGCGCGAGCGTGTAGGCGGTGGTGAACCATTGCAGCGCAGCGGTATTCGCGTGCAGGTCGATGGCCATGGTGGGCAGCGCGACGACCAGCACGGTGGTGTCGAGCCCGATGGTGAGCATCGCGAGCGCGAGCGCACCGAGGGCGAGCCAGCGCGCCCGCCCGGCGCCCGGCGCATCGGCAGTGTGCGCTTCGCGGTTCGTGGCCGACGGCCTGCCGGGTTCCGGGCTGCCGGTCGCGTTCTCTCGCGCCGCGGTCTCGGCGAGTGCGGGCGATTCCGATGATCTCCGCAAGTTCATGACATTTCCATTCAGTTGGGTGTGTCTATATTTTGATAGTAACTCTCATTTCATAGTCTCTGTCAATACTCTGGCCGCGGGTGTTCGCGGCACCATCGCGCCACGCCGCATAAGCTGCATATCGATGAACACCCGCATGTCCCGCACCGCCCGCTTCCGCCGATCCCGCGCGCTGGCGGGCGCCGTACTGACTGCCGGGCTGCTGGGCGCCACCACGGTCACCGGGCTCGGTGTGGCAGCCGCGGCCCCCGCGCCGCCCCCTACGCCGTTCACCACGCCGAATACGGATTCGTGCCCGAACAAGACGGCTCCGCCGCCGCCGATCGACACCTCGGAGGTGCCGGCGCCCGGCAGTACGACGCCGTCGCCGCTACCGGTGCCATCGGATCCGATCGGCGGCGACAAACTCGGGCGCTGCGGAGTGGTGGTTCCGGCGGGAGCACCACCGCTGCCCGCCGACATCTCGGCGACCGCGTGGCTGGTGGCCGACCTCGACACCGGCAAGGTGCTGGGCGCCAAGGATCCGCACGGCCGCTACCGGCCCGCGTCGACGATCAAGACGCTGCTGGCCGCCGTCGCACTCCCCGCACTGGACCCGAACCAGGTCGTGATCGGCACGCAGGACGACGCGAATGCCGACGGCACCCGCGTCGGCATCGGTCCCGGTGGCCGCTACACCAACGACCAGCTGTTCCACGCGCTGCTGATGTGTTCCGGCAACGACGCCGCCCACGCCATCGCCACCCAGCTGGGCGGCGACGAGGCCACCGTCGCGAAGATGAACGCGATGGCGAAACAGTTGCGGGCCATGGACACTCGGGCCGCCACCCCCTCCGGCCTGGACGGCCCCGGGATGAGCACCTCGGCCTACGATCTGGCGACGATCTTCCGCCACGACATGCAGAACCCCACCTTCGCCTCGATCATCCACACCGAGCAGTACGACTTCCCGGGCTATCCCGCGAACCCCGCGATCCCCGACGACAAGGACCACCCCGGCTTCCCGATCGCCAACGACAACCACCTGCTCTACGACTACGACGGTGACCTGGGCGGCAAAACCGGCTACACCGACGACGCGCGACAAACCTTCGTGACCGCCGCCGAACGGGGCGGCCACCGCTTGGTCGTCACCCTGCTCAAGGCCGACGTCCTGCCCATCCGCCCACCGGAGCAGGCCGCCCGCCTCCTGGACTACGCCTTCGCCCTCCCCGCCGGCGCGACCATCGGCTCCCTCCCCGACCGCAACACCGGCGAGGACTCGAACACCAACGTCGCCCTGGCCTCCCCACCCGCCCACGACACCCCGACCGCCGCCGCGCCGACAACAACCCACGGCAACTCGAACCTGCGGACGATCGGCATCATCGGCGCGTTGGGCTTGGCGATCGCGCTGGGTTTGTTCGGGTGGTCACGGATGGGACGGTCGCGGCGGTAGGTCGCCCGGGAAATTGCGGCCGCCGCCGGGCTCGCGTTCTTCCGACGGTCAGATGAGCAAACGAACCCCGTTGAACCTTGTGGGTTCGAACTTCGCCGCGGTCACGCGCCTACCGGTTCGTATTCGAAAGAAGGCGGATAACCGGCGGCCCGGCGTGCCGCGTCGACTTCCCACATGTCGAAAGCTCGCCGACACAGAGACAGAACGCGATCCCTCGCTACCGAATCAAGTTTCCGGCCAGACTGTTTCGCCTCATCGTAAACAGCGTCGATTTCGCGATAGATATCGAAAATCGGGCCATATCCTCGCAGATAGCAACTACGCGCATCCTCGGTCTCGCGTATGAACTCCTCTTCTGAAAGCTCCACGAAACCCATACCCGAGCCGGCCTTCAGCACCTTGTCGATATCCTCCGGCGTAGCCGGCCCGAACAAGCCCGTACGCAAACATAGCTTCTGCCCCGATACAACCCCGCCGGGCGATTCGATAAGGCGCATCGTCCGGTTGCAGAAGCGAAAGTGGACCCACCGAGGTTCATCATCGCTCCCATCCCGGCTTGATCGACACCTCTCGTCCATATGCTGCCCAGTTCAGTCGGATTCGCTGGACCGGCGCTGTTGTGCCTCTTTCGCCTCTTTTACATATAGATCGTCATTCCAGGAGACGTCTTCGCGCTCGGGCGGATCACCCTTCCACGAAAAGAACCACTCGATCCAGTCTTCACTGGGCAACTCACTGGCCGCAGAGCCGTCTACCGCAAGACGGCGCGAAAAGTCCTCTGCCGTGGACCGGTCAACCGGTTCGTACCGATCCCAATTTCGGTGATCGGAGGTGAATTCGCGAACGCGTGCCGGATCGTATTGCCATGATTGGATAGCTTGATTCCACACAAGCGCGTCGTTCGATCTGTCAGTAGTAACGAACATCGTGAAGGGACGCGTCGTGCCGTAATCCCCCTCGCATACAGCTTTGTAATAAAGCATGCCTATTCCTTCCCGGGATAGAACGCATCCCCCGTCAGAGCTCGCACATCGAGGCCGAATTGGTCGACCACCCAGGTTAATGAGCGCCCGTTCTCGTTAAGCCATATCAAGTAGGTTTGCCATTCATCTGGGTTCTTCCTAAGCCACTTGGCGAACCCGGTGTCAACAGGAGAAGGTGTGCCATCCTGGCGGGCTGGTAGATTCTGACCTAGACCGAGATTGCTGTTGATTTGAAGCGTATTCAAAAATGCGTGTACGCGACGCTCGATCGGCTCGTCCAAACGCCGAAACACCTCGTAGTATTCGTGGGTCAGTTTATTCGCCCGCCAACTGGCATCGGTCGGAAACTGCAACTCGAACAGCCGCCCCTCAGGGGTCCTGACTGTCGTATTCATCCCGTAGTAGCGATTTCCCTCGCGCCAGAAATTCTTTATGTCGACCATCTCGTAACCATGCTCCTTCAATCGTTCGATTGTAGCCTCGAACGACTCGAGGTAGCGCTCCTCCGGCAACCGAACGGAGAAACGGACAACATCGTTGACCCGGTCGAGAAAGCCCGTGACACTCTCCTCGGGCATTCGCTCGGTAAAGTACTTCCGCCCAAGCGATTCCGGCGATTTGACTCGGTGGTCTTCGCCACGCATCTCCGGTGGATCCGACCGCAGACCGAGGCTATCGGTCACTTCGGTGAGGATGCCTTGCAAATCATCCAGCACTCGGTCGGCAGTAGGTTGTGCATCGCGAACCGCCGTTGCGATCTCATTCACTTCGTCCGCGGACAGCTCCACGTCGACTGCCCTGGCGGGTTTCGCCGCGTAGACCGGTGCCTCATCCGAGCCGCCGAGCTCGCCGGGCAATAGACTGCGCTGCTCCGCTGCCCTGAAGAGGGCAATTTCGCCCCACGTCTCGGCTACCTGGCCGCGGCGGTATCGAACGACTCCTTCGTCGCCACCGACTCGCAGTCGGCCATCCGGCAGTTCGCGAATATCGACACCGAGCGCATTACGCGCACGACGATCGGAGTCCCACTCGTGCGGCCAGTCAGCCAATCGGTCAGTGGGAGCGTGCAACGCCGTCGGTACGTGGTCGAGCCCTGCCATGCGCGCGGCGGTTACGCGGCGATTATCGAGGCTGGCGATACGTCCGTCGGCCCACGTCACTGCATGCACGGGGCCACCGCGCCACCCACCTGCGGCCATCGCATCCGCCAAATCGGGAATCGACAATCCATCCGAGGTCGCACGGCTGACACTGCGTTGGGTGAATCGCACCTGTTCGGGTGGCACCATCGCCGTTACCTGCAGTGCCTGTTGGATGCGGGTTCGCTCCTCGATCGGCAGATCCGCGAGGTCACCCATTCCAAGATCTTCAACTGTGGCAGCACGGAATTCGTCTGCACGCGGGGTGTAGTCGCCGTCGGCGCCGAACAGTTCCTCCAGGCGGGGTCCTTCGGGCAGCCTCGGAGCCTGCTCGGTCATTCCGTCGCCCGCGTGTGGTGTTTCGTGGTCGCCCGCACGCGGATCGGCCGATGGCGCCTGCCCGTCGTTCTCTCCTAGATCTCCCAGGTCCCCTCGCTCGGCCAGATCCCGTCCTGACTGCTCCGCATCTCCGCCCACGCTATGACGTTGCCCGCCATCGGCGCCGGCGGCTGGTACCGGAAGGTGGTCTTGTCGATCGTCAGTTGGTACTCGGCGTTCTCCTGCGGGGGATCGGTCAGGGACTGGATCTGGACGTCGTACTGGATCGTGTTCGGATCCTCCTGGATGCGCCTGATGCTCAGCCGCCATTGGCGTGGGTAGATCTGATACGCCGTCGGCGGGCGGCCGGTCTGCTTCGCCTCCCGGAAGTCGTCCGCGATCATCATGCCGCTCCAACTCGGGTACTCGAATACCGTCCCGTTGTCCGCGTCGATCACCAGATTGGTCATGCCCACGTTCTGGCCCGTATCGATCTCCTGTTGGGTTGGGATCGACTGAACCAGCCAACCGATCTCGAACGGGTACAGGCGAAATCTGCGCTCGGGGTTGAAGATGCGGGCCAGGTACTCCTCCACCTGTTCCTGGGTGCGGTACTCCGCCATGTGTTCCTCCTCGCGGATCCGGGATGGGCGTAAACCACAAACGCAGCGAACCGCCCACCATATGTTCCGGCGGGTGTGCCGACATCGTCCCGGCCTGCGGATCCCACCACACTGGTCCAGTCGCGTCGCGCGGGTAGACGATGACGGTGGCGTGGGTGCCACCCCGGGTAGGCGATCCGTCGCGCTCGTAAAGAAGCTCGCCGGTCATCAGGTCCCGAGCGTGCCATTCGTTGACTACCAGCGCCGAGGACCCGGGCCCCATCTGTCGGATCATGTCGTGCAGAGCCACGAACTGTTCAGGCAGCGGGCGACCGTCTTGGAACTGATGCAGGCTGTCACCGATCCAGTTCGCCGCTCGCTCCACGCCGTGGATCTCACCACTGCTTCTGTCGATCGTGTTGTCGGGCAGCACATCCGGCCACCTTGGCGCTGACACCTCCGGCCGTCCGTGGAATGAAGCCAACGCCGACAAGGAACAGTCCAGACAGTTGTTGCCACGCCCTTGAACCCGAGGACCCCCGTCGTTGATCAGACGGCCGTAAGCGTTGGTACGCGGATCTGCACCTACCTGGAACCGATCACCGTCGCGGAGAGCATCCTCCACCATGGCCTGATACTCGGCGCGCTCCACCGACCGTAGGTTTCCGGTTCCGTAGTTGCGGTGTTGCGCCGGGCTTTCCACTGCCGAATCGGTATTCGCATGAGCGATCGCGTTGCTCAACTCGCGCACACTGCCCGTCCCGAGGCCGAGATGTGATTCCGGTGAAAGCCCGAGTTGCTGGTGCAGCTGCCGCGCGATCGCCTCGGGCGGGGTTCCCGGATGCCAGCTGCCAGGCGAATCACTCACGTGCATATGGATGTTCGCCGCGTTGGGGTCGGCTGTATGAACAAGATCCACAAGCACGCGATCACCGGAGAGCAACCTCCAGCCAGTATTGAAAGCGCGGTCGGTCGCGAATTGGGCGTTCTCCCACAGGCGTTGAACGTCGTGAGGCGAGATGTGACCGTCGTGCGTGACGTTGACCCCAAGTCTCACGACAGCTACCGGGCCACCCGGGGCATTCGGATAGCGCCGGACGTCGAAGGCAGGCCGTGGACTGTCGCGGTCGGTACGGACCGGGATGACCCGATCGCCCTCCGGACGTTGGTTCCGATAGAACTCACGCTCGCGACGCGCGTGCTGGGCACGCTGCACCTCCGGGGACAGCGGCCGCGGCTGCGGGTGCCCCCCTTCACTTCGCGGGCCGTGCGGACTACTGGAATTGTCTCGCGGCGCCGGCACTGGGCGTTGCCGCGGATCGTGCGGCGGCGCGTGATTCGGCGCGGCCTCGCCCGACCGAGGAGCAGATCGTGGAGGCTCATGATTCGGAACCGAGCGAGTCGGAGGCCGATCCATCGGGTGATGCGGCGGCGTCGGATTCGTATTCCCATGGTCGGTGGCCCCGCGCATATCCGGCCTGCGCTGCACGGGCGACGGAGCTTCCGGGTGGGGATGCACAGGTCCTGGTGCCGGCCGAGGATGTTCCACAGGACGAGGTGGCGTGCTGTTGACCCATGGTGGGGTCGGACTCGATCCACGACCGTAGTCGTGGTCGGGCGGGTTCGACTCCGGTGCCCGATTATCCGGTAGCGGAGCGGGAGTGCGCGGGTCGGGCTGCCTCGGCGCATGCACGGGTTGGTGCGGTCCCGGCCCCTCGTGCAGCGGTGCGCGCGTTGCCGATTCGCCGGTGTGTGGCGCGCGGAAGTGCTCCGGCGGACGGTTGGACAAGGGAGCTCGGTCAGGATTCGGGCCGACGGAATGTGGCTCCTGTCGAGGTGTCGGCGCGTCGCGACGAGGCTCGTGTGGCGGTATCGGCGAATCGGATTCGGGTGCACGCGACGACAACCACGGCTCGGACGGCCGGTCGCGTGCGCGCACTGGTTCGGTCGGATTGTGTTGCGATGCAAGGCGTTCGCGACCAGAAAGTTCATGGCTCGCCGCGAAGCGCGGATTCTCGAGGTGCGCAAACCGCGGGTTGTAGATGGGTTCGCCAACCTTGACCGATACCGGATCGCCGCTCGCATCAACGATGATCTCGCGCGGCCACACACGGAAGATGGCATCACCGGAGATACCCCCGGGCGCGAGGATTTCCGCTTCCGTGTGCCCGCCGGCATGCAGGGGGCTGACCGCCGTGGCGTCATGGAATGTGGCATCCACATCGATGCCGCCCGGGTGGTACAGCTCGTGCATGTAGCGCATCTGCCGGAAGGTGCCGTCCGGCAGCCGCTCCAGTTGTCCCAGATCTGCGAGCCGGTCCAGGTCGTCAGCTGCAATGTGCCGTTCCCGCGCGACAGTTCGCTCAGGACTTTCGGACAGTGATACGAACCCGTCGGCCTGCCCGCCACCGGTGTGTCCGACGTGAGAGCCGATGTTGAGGTTGCTCGGGTCGCGAGACGAAAAGCCGGGTCCGAATATCTCAGGCCCTCGCGAGTCCATTCGAAACAGCGCGTTTTTCGCGTCGAGGTACTCATCCCCTGCAGCCAGGTCACGCCACATCGGGCGCAATCCGTCATCCCGAGTGCTTACGAACATGCGACTGACATCGACCCGATCTACGGCGCTGTCGAGTGCTCCATCAGGCATCGACCTGGTCAGGTGCTTCGGCAGCTCGTCGTCGGGGCAGCCCGGGCGGAAAACGTCAGGTTCGAGATTCGCGTATCTGCGCAGTGCAAGAGGGTTCTGCAGTTTGTGGACGATCGCCTCGGTCAGATACTCGGCGGTGAGTTCATCTGGTGTCTGCAGTACCGGCCGTTCGGCCTGACGTTTATAGACTTCGTATTGACCAATTTTCAGGCTGCCGTCGTGGATACCACGGACGACCTCCTCGAAGGTCATACCTTTCTTTTCGGCGTATCTCGCGACGAGTTGTTCTTCTCCGGCCGTCAAATCGAGCGGACCACGACCGGGCTCCCATGGGTTGTGTGCGCCGCCACGTCCACGCGCATCTTCCGCGCTCGGAGGATGCCTCTGCCGCTCACCCTCCGGATGTCCTGCAACCGATGGTGAATCACTGACTCGACCAGGCGGCGCAGGCTCCGTCGACCGGTCGCTCAGGCCTGAATCCCGCCCCCGCCCGGCCAGTTCGGGTCGCTGCCCTTCCGCGCCAGAATGCGTCCGGCTACTTTCATCACCAGCGGGTCGTTCGTTCCGTCCGCCGCTTTGACGGCCGGGCCGGTCTTCTCGATCACCAGCTCGCGGTTCAGCTCCGTCTCGCTGCTCCCGAACCGGTAGGTCACTTCGGTCTCGGTTTCCGCCGTCTTCCGGTAGATCACGTACAGGGCCATCTTTTTCTCCCCAGTTCTGGTAGTTCTCGCCGGTGCGCTCGGGGATGTCGCTTTCCCAGTCGGCTTTGGTGTTGGCGTGAGCGTGCGCCTCGCGGTAGCTGGCATCCGGGTGTTCACGGAGGTAATTCGATTCCGCCAGTTCGTGTTCCAGCAGCTTGATGTCGGCGGGTAGCGGCTCGCCGCGAGACAGACGCATCCATGCCTCGGCGATATCAGGGTCGGCATCGAAGCGACGGTTCTCGTGGCCGACGACGTTACCGTTGTCGTCGAACACACTCAGCTTGTGTTCCTCTTCGAACAGGTGCTGCTTCACCTGGCCGATTTCGTGTTCGGTGAAGCCAACCGAACCATCCTCGCGCGGCACCTGTGCAAGATTCTCGACCATGTCGTGCACGTCGCTGCGCGAAGAGCGGATGGTGTCGTAGGCCTCGCCGGCCCACTTGTCCTGTGCCGCGACATCGAGGGGGTTGCGCGGGCGGATAGCGCCGCCGCTCTGCGACTGCTCCAGACCGGCGTTGTCACCATCGGAACTGTGTCGATGATCCGTCGGGCGACCGGGTTCCTCGTGCGCGGCGGTGTGGTGATCCGACCCGCGGTCGCGAGCGGGAGTCGGTACACCGACCGGCACCGCTTGTGCTTGCTGCGCACCATCGGCGCGGGCGCCCGTCGGGGTATCGACGCCCTCCGGTCGCCCGGCCGGCTGATCGAGCCGACGGTTTCCGTTCGAGACATCCTGTCGCGGAGCATCTCCGGGCACACGATCGCCGCGCGGAGAATCCGGATGTGCACTGCCCGGCTCCGGAAAACGAGAATCGGCGGGCCTGCCTGGCTCGTGCGGCGCCGACGCGTCGTTTCGATGAGCGGGATCCCCAGTGTGCTGTAGGTCTTTTGGATTCCGCGCGCCCGACGGGTGAGCTGAGCGAGGCGGTGTGTGGGGATTGTCCGGACGCCCTGGCGTGCCCGACGGCCGCTCGGTGCCAACCGGCGGACGATGCGACGAGTCGGGAACCGGTCGGACGGCGGCATCCGGCCGAGGCGGCGCATCGGAATGGCCTGGTCGAGTGGGCGTGGCCTCTGGGCGCGGTGTGGCGCCGGCGGTCGGGGGTTCGGTTGTCCGGTGCACCGGCGCATCGGTGATCGGGGGGCGCGAAGATTCCGGAACCCGCTGCGGTGCATTGCGATCCGGAGCAGGAGTTTGTGCATCCGGTCGCGCTGCGACGTCCGGCGCCGGGCGCGCTGCGGGCATCTGCCGATCCCCCAGCGCGGCGTTCGGAGCCTGCGGTTGCGATGGTGGGGCGGAACGATCGGGCGACGGCGTCGCCGCCTGTGCGGGTGCCGGCTGATTCGTCGATCCAGGCTCGGGAGTCTGCGGCCCGGCGTTCGACCGCGCTTCGGTCGGAGGCTTGGCATCACCGGCCTGGCTCGCGCCGTTCGAGTCGGGTTGAGCCGCAACGGATGTCTCGTGCCCGGCCGCGACAGTGGCCGCATGATCGGTACCGTTTCCCTGGTGCGCGGAGGGAGGGGCATCTGCCTGCATGGCCCCCGGATCCGGATGGGTGCCGGATGGATGCGTGCCGTCGGCCGCGGACGGAGTCCCCACCTCCGAGGGTGAAGGCCGCGGAGGCGGATCGGCGCTCGCCGAATGCTCCGAACCGCCCGCGGCAGGCTTCTCGGGCGGCGAATCGGCATGGGGACCGGTCGTAGCATCACCGTGCGGCGTGTTGTGTGGCCCCGGCTTACTGGCCAGGCCGCCCCCGGCGCCCTCCAGCAAAGTGCTGGAGTCGATCGAATGATCGGGGTTGGTCGCGAGCTGAGCCGCTGCGTTGCCGACGACGTTGGCCGGCACCTCCGCCACATTCTTGCCGACCAATCCGGCGACCAGCCCGGGTTCGGCCCCGCCGGCGAGCCGCCCGGCGAGATTGCCGCCGATGCCTTCGCTCATCGGCCCGGCCACACCTCCGGCGACGGCCCCGGCTCCCGTTGCCCGGAAGAAGCCGGCCAGATCGAACCCGTCCTGGCGGTGGCCCGCCGCCAGCTGAATGCCTTGTGCCGCAGCATCGGTGCCCGCACCTATACCGGCGCCGATCACCGCCTGCGTAGCTACCTTGGCGCCCACGCGCATTGCGAGCCGCCGGGCGACGAAGGCCGCGCCCTTGGTGGTGATCTCGGTCAGCAGCTTCTCCACCGCCGCACGAATCGTCACCTTGACGGCAGCGGCGGCCGCCACCTCGCCTACCTGCCCGGCGCCGGGAACCCACGACCACGCGGTCATCGCGACCATGACCATCGCCGAGATATAGATGGTCAGCTTGGTGTGTTCGATGTCGGTGGCACCGTGCTCGAGCTGCTCGGCGAAGGACTCACACGTATTGATGAGGCGTTGCAGGTCGCTGCCGTCACCACCGGAGATATCCGCCCAGTAGCTCGCCATCGCCTGGTGGGCTTTACCGTCGATCGCATCGAGAGCGTCGACCATCGACTGATCGGCCGGCTTCTGCAGCTCCTTCAGCGCATTCGCCATATCCGACCAGTGCGTTGCCGCTCGTCGCATGGCGTCTTCGTCACCATCGGGCCAGTGACCGAAGAGGAAATCCGACAGGTACGGAATTTGCGGCGGCCGCCACAATGTCACGACAACCCCCGTTATGCCTTCCCGATCCCGTCCGCATTGGCGCGATCCTGGTCTTGGACGATGCCGGCCGTACCGGTGATCTTGTCGCCGGTCGACTTCAGTTTGGCTGCGAGCGCGCTCAGTTCGTCGAGCGTCTGCTTGACACTGCCATCGCCTTCCTGCGGATAGTTCTTTTCGAACTCCGTGCCCGGGCGGTCCCCGCCCCAGCAGCGCCCCTCGGCATCGAGACCTTGTCGCAGCTTCTCCAAGGCGGTTTCGACCTCCTCCCCCAACTGTTCGAACTGGGGCGAGATCGCGCGCAACCGCTCGGGGTCGGCAAAGAAGTCAACCACGCCCACGCTCCCTCATCAGCTGCTCCGTCCTCGACTTGGACGCAGCGGTGCCGCGTCGGGTTCCACGAAACTTGTAGCGGCGCAACAGGCTCTACTGCTCCGGCTGCGGAAACTCCGAGAACTGTCGCCGAAGTTCTCGCATACTGGGCATGCCGGGCATGACCTCGTCGAGATCCGCCATACCGTCGATCACCGATCGAACCGGCTCGAGGAGCTTTGCCCGAGCCTGTGTCACAGCATCGACGCCGGCACGGATCGCCGCGTTCAACTCCTCTGTCAACTGCCGGGGAGTGCTACGCCGATACGCATCATCGACGATATCTATCTCCGTGACCATCCCCGAACCGTTGATCGTCACCCGGGCAAGATCGCTCGGCGTAGTCGCACGTACCTTCAGCGCCGCGAGCTTGTGCTGGAGCTCCGCCAATTCGCCTATCTCACGGTCGAAATCGCTTTGAATGGAGTCCAAGGTCGATCGCAGACCATCATTGGCGGCCCGGATCTGTTCCCGCTCCCACTTATCCATCCGAGTTCGGTCCTTCGGCGCGGCGAGCCCGCTCAGCGTCCTGCCATTCCCGCCACCAGCGCGTCAGCCACGACCCCTGTAACTCGAGGCCCGGAGCGCTGCCACCGTTCATCACCACGACGGTGCGCTCGCGCGGACATACCTCTTCGAGGATCGCGCGGCCGGAAACGGTCCGCCGAAGCCATGGATTGGTCGTCGGTGGCAGGTGCCCGGCGGAGGTATAGATGCGCAGTATCTCCTCACCGGTGTAGAACGGCTCGAGCGGCCAACCTCGCTGCCCTTCGGGATCGTCGTCGGGCAGCTCCATGATCACATCGCTGCGGCTGAAAACGTCGATGAAGTGGCCCAGCTCGCAGAATCCGTAATCGACTCGCCAAATCGCCAGCTCCAAGTGGCTTGCGATGCCGTATGAGTCATATCCTGGGGAGGGCGTGAACGCTGGATTCAACCAAGGTTCGATTGCGCCCTTCTCGTCCGCATACCAACCGCCGATGACATTGACCTCGGTGGCCGATGCCTTGTCGACCCTCGGATCCACGAAGTACCGCCACTCGCCCGGATGCGCACGCGCCCAGGCGAGATCGGCCTCCTTGGGTTCGGGCAGGATCGGTGAGCGAGGCCCCGGAAAATCGGAGATGCTCATCGAACCATCGACATCCGCCGGGACACTCAAACCACGCATCGAAGCCCCCTCCTATACATCCCCGACCGGTCCGTCGTCTGCACTCTAGCGGCCTACGTCAGCCACGACTTCGGCGGACCGTAGCCCTCAGCCCGGGCTTCGTCCTCGTCGGTCCAGTCCGAAGGTAGGACAACTGCATCCCGTCCGCTGGTCTTGGGGCGTCGGCGGTCGGCCGCCATATTCGCGCGTTCGGCAGCCTCGCGCTGCCACTGTTCACGTTCGGCCGATTCTTCGCGGCCCGTCGCGTCTCGGGAAGCCTCCGGATGCTGGGACTCGTTCTCTCGCAACTGTTCCCGCAACTCAGCGAACAGGTCCGCACCTCCCCTCGTGGTCCGCGCGTCCGCCTCCAGGAACTGCTCTCGGATACCGTGTGATCCGGCCCTGTAGTCGGCGAGAATTCGATCCATTTCTGCCGCGTAGTCAGTCATTTCGCATCACCGGTGTCGATTTCGATCTTCACCCCGGTAGGGGAGGGTCGCGGCGGCGAATCGGCGGGGCCTGAGATTCGACTCGGGCCGTCCGACACCGGGGAAGTGCTGTCCAGCGGACCTGCGGTCGCCAACTCGGGACCAGGCTGCCCGGGTGCCTGCAGCGGACCGCCGTCCAAGGGGCCGACAGTCGCCAATTCAGGGCCCGGCACGTCCGACCCCGTGGGCCCGTCGGGAATGTGGCCGTCCCCACCGGGCACTGTGGTCCACAACGGCTTTGGGGGGATGATCCCACTCGGCGGTCGTTCGGACTCGGGCGTGGACTTCCCTCCGCCACCCGGTGCGTGGGGCATCCCGCTCATCGGCATACCGGGCGCGGACGGGCTGTTCGTCCCGGCGTCCACGCCTGTGCTGGGGTTGTCCGCGCGAGGCTCGACGCCATGGCTCGGTAGCGACCCCGGCTTATCGGCCCCCGCAGGCGCCGGCGTCAACGACTGGGCCGAGGATCCAGCGGCGGACGCACCACTCGGGCCCGGACCCGCCGACTGTCCGCCACCAGGTGTGGAGCCATTTCCCTCGGACGGTCCCCTGCCTGACGGATCTGTCGACTCGGCCGGTCCAGGTTTCAAGAACGGCACACCGTCTTTGAGCCCCATCGAGTACTCCTGTGGTTTCCCGTCGGGCCCAGTGACTTTCGCGGTGATTGCGCCGTTCGGCGCCTGAGTGACCGTGAGGTTTCCACCGAACGCACTCAGATTGGCCAGCTCTTTGCCGCCGGTAAGACTCTTGACATCTGTCAGCTGAGCAGCTGCGCCCGGCTGCTGCGAACCGAGGCCGGCAAGGTTGCCCCCGAGCGCGCCGAGGCCCTGCTGCGCGACGTTCTGAATCTGGGACAGGCCCTGCTGCAGGGTTTGCGTAATACCTTGCTGAACCGTTTGGCCCACCTGACTCGTCAAGCTCGATAAGATTTGGGCCGGATTGAACTGAGTGGCAGCAGGATTGGTCGAGACGGGGGTCGCCGGGTTGAAGGAGGACGGTGTCGTGGGCGTGGTCGGAGCCGCGGACGTCGGTGTGGTTGGGGCTGCCGGCCCGGTAGCAGTCGGGCCTGGGCCGGTATTCGATGGCTGATTCGGATCCTGCTGGCCGGGGGGTTTCGGGAACGGAGTCGTGTCTTGACTGTCCAGTAGGTCCATCACCGGCTTGTAGGCTTGGCGAATGTAGTGGTCAGCGAGCGCACATTGGTGTACGAAAGCTATGAATGCCTCGCGGACTGCCGGACCGAAATGATTGATCAGCCAGTCCTTGCACGCCTGCTTGGCTTGGTCGTCTCGCTCCAGATGTAGCTGTTTCTTCGCTTCTCTCTTATCGGAATCGCCAAAAAGAGGCGTACTGGCCTTACCTGCGGCAACAGTGATCATTACGCTGACGAGATCCTCGGCTCCGCCGAGACGCATCGCGTGCCCGGCTACAGGGCACTGCGGCGAGTCGAACCCTGCAACAAAATTTGCCTTGTCCGCGACGATTTGCCGGAGCACTTCCGGAAGGCCATTCAGCGCCGAAGCGACAGCCTGAAGGTACTGAGCCTGTTGGTCAGCGTGGGCGTGCAGTCCGGCGAGATGATCTGTCGCCGCGGCCCCTCCTCGCCCCTGCCATGCCTCCGGGACGGCCTGCGCCACGCCATAAAGGTCAGAGGCCAGGTCTCCACCGCCCAGATGGCTGTCGTTTCCGAGTGCAGCGCCTGTTATCGCCGTCGACAGGTCTCTGAGACTATTCAGGTTCATGCTGCGCTGCTGGTCGTAGTACTTGCCCTCCAAACGCTTCATCTCAGCATCCGGATCCCCTGCGGCATCGATCTTCTCCGCGCCTAGTCCAGGCTCGAGCGCAAGAGCAGGAACATCAATCCGATCGAAGCCGTCGAGCTTCATGATGTCCCAGACACGGTGATATCGGACCAGCGCTAGTCGAAACCATTCGAGACCGAATGCGCCGTTGTCGAGCAGAGCGTTGATGTCACCGTTGATGATCGGCGGTTTATCGGTCCAGATTGGCTGATCGAAGACGTTCCGCCCATCCTCTTTAAGGAAGCGCTCGAGGTCCAACCTCGCTTTGTCGTTGTCACGTCGGTATTGTTTCTCGTATTCCTGCGCGGAGGTCATGCCGAAGTTGCTCCGTCAGCAGAACCGTCGATACGAGTGCGATTCTCCTGATCCGTGCCCACTGTGATATCGACCGCTCGGCGCAGCACGCCCGTGGTTGCCTCGGATGCCTCCGACCACGATTGCAACATCGTGACGATGCCATTGACCCCTGCCGCGATCTTCTTCCCTTGGGCCCCATAGTCCTGCCCCGCGTGAGACGGATCGAACCCCACATTCTCGATGTTCGTCGCATGCGCCTTCGTCGCTTCGACTGCCGGCTCTATCGTCTGCGCCATACCCAGCACAGATTCGGGAACGAAACGCATGACCCCCTCCTGGTCTTCGAACTGAAGCATCGAAGCGGCCCGCATCAGTCGAGCAGCCGCCGCTCGATCATCGCAGACGGAGTGGTGTCGTCGCCAGGTAGCCGTTGGGGCAATCGCGACAACCAGCCCAACGCGCGCAAATACCCCTCCGATCCGGTCGCCGGCCTGGCATGGTGGCCTCGTGAACTGTCCGGCGCCTACTCACCCCCGCATCCTCGTCATCGACCCCGCGCCGAGCGAGTTGGCAATGGACGAGCTGGAAGACTTGACTCGGCTCGGTCTCGTACCGACGGTCAACCTACGTCGAGTTGTGAATCGAACTGTCCGTTCAGAGATCGAATGTCGCTGGGGCTCTGACGATTTCGAAGGGTCCAGTTCAGAGGAGATTCTGGCCGCCTTCGATCGTGGCGGCGGATACGACGCGCTGAAATGTCGCGCGGGCATTCCTCTGAGCCGCAACGTCTTCGAGCAGATGGCGACCGAGCGGCACGAACAACCACTGCGACTGGTCGCCAAGGCCGCTTCTGGTCTGGACAGTTTCGATCTCGACGCTGCCCACGACTTGGGAGTCACGGTCCTGTCCACCCCGGGCGCGAATGCCGACGCCGTTGCCGAGTTGACGATCGGGCTCATGCTCGACGCTCTCCGCGGAATCAGCAAGCGGGACAGAGCTCTTCGTGCCGGCGACTGGGGCGCAGCGGTCGACGGTATGCCCGTTCGGAGTCTGTCGGATTCGCGGGTGGGACTCGTCGGCAGTGGAGCGATCGCACGGGCGGTGGCGGAACGTCTCGTGCCGTTCGGGGCGGAGGTGTGGGTCCACGGGTCGCCGCGCTTCACTGCCGAAGAGGCGGCACAATGGCCTGCATACCGGGCCGAGAACCTGCGCGCCCTGCTGACCGGCTGCGACATCATCTCGGTTCACGTCCCGGCCACCCCCGCGACCATCGGGCTCATCGGCGCGCGGGAGCTGCGGTGGATGAAGCCGGGGTCGGTACTGGTCAACACATCGCGGGAACAGGTGGTGCCCGAGGACGCCCTGGACGCGGCATTGCGCGACCCCAGCTGCGGTCTCGGCCACGCTGCCGTCGACGTATTCGCCGCGGAGGGAATGTCTTTCAGTTCTCGGTTGGCTTCCAACCCACACGCCACACTCAGCCCCCACGTGGGCGGTATGACGTTGAGCGCGATGAAGGCCAGTTCGGAGCGGTTACTGGACGAGATTGCGCGCTTCTACAGCACCTGAAGGATGCCGTACGGTCTGGCAACCACACGAGCTATCAAAGATCGAGTTCCCCCCGAACTGCAGCCGCGACGAAGGGAATCCATTCGGCTGAATCGAACACCAAGGCTGGGCCGGCGGGCTCCTTCGAATCACGCACTGCCACAGCGCTGCTCGGGAGGAAGGCCACCTCAACGCAGTTCTCGGAGCCGCCGCTCCAACTGCTTTTGAACCACTTGGCGAGCGATAAATCTGCAGTCACGACATATACTCCTTCGCCATCTGCCGGAGCCGGTCCCGGCTGGCAGTCGCATCCAACGCGCTCCGCCTCAAATCCTGGTACGCCTGATGGTACCGGTGTACGGCGCTGGATTTCGTCAGATACAAACCGCCCGTGAAGCATTCGGTGTAGACCACCGGCGGCTCAGCAGCTTCGCCCTTCCGGATGGCGTCGAATTCCAGTATCACGAATGGACCCACTGCCTCTCCCAACGGGAACCCGCAGCTGAACGGCAAGACGTGTACTTCGACGTTGTCGCGGGTGCTCATGTCGGCCAGGTAACGCAACTGCACTGCCATCACCTTCGGACCGCCCACGACACCGTGGAGTGCCGACTCGCGCAAGATGACATCCAAGCACGCCGGCCGATACTTCCGGGTTATCCGTGCCTGTCGGCGGATTCTCAGCTGTAGCCGCCGCGCATGCTCTTCCTCGCTGTCTTCCGGATGGGCAGCGCGCATGAGCGCGCTGCCATACGCCGGCGTCTGCAGCAGTCCGGGTATGAGTTCAGGCTCGTAGCTGACGAGACGCTGCGCTGCGGCCTCCAACCCGACGTAGAAGTCGAAGTTCTGCGGGATGACATCACCGTACTCGCACCACCAACTGTGTTCATTACCCTGCACCGCAAGGGCTTTCATAGCAACGGATGCCTCTTCGCCGAATCCGTAGACCTTGCACAGCGCATCGATGTCCACCTCCCTCAGATGGGCCACCATCCCCCGCTCGATCCGCTGCAACGTACTCGCACTGCGCTGAATCAGCGCGGCCGCCTGATGCAGCGTCAACCCGCACTCCTCACGCCCGTTGCGCAGATACCGCCCGAGCTGCCGCCTGGGCAACGTGGAACCACACTCCGACATGCCTGCCTCCCTTCAGGTTCGCTTCGACCGTGGCAGCACATCACCACGCAATCCCCCACTGCCCCATCACTGCGGAATCTCATTCAAATTCCGCATAATCGCAGCAAGTGTTGCATCTTGAACAACGCCAACAAGGCAAATTCCGCGGACAGGGGAACCACGAGGGCTCACCGAGCGTCCAGTAAGGTAGGCGGGACGCACGACGGGAGGGACGCGCATGGACGTGGGGCAGTCAACGGCCAACGCCTTGTATCAGCAGGCGGTCGACGGAACATTCAGGATGGAGCCAGGGGCCGCCCAGAAATGCGCCGAGGTCTTCCAACGATTCGCGTCGACCACCCTCGACACTCAGATCGCGCGCTCACAGGACCTGCACGCACTGTCGGGTTTCGGTGGGTTCAATTCGGCCAAGGAACTTCAGTCGGGCTTCGAAGGCAAAGGACAGGCGCTGACAGAAGCCCTCCAGGGCATGCGGGCCGCCGCGTTCAAGATGGCTGCCGCATACCTTAGAGCAGGCCAGCTCTTGACGGAGGCCGACGAAATGAACGGTAAAGCAATCGCAGCCGAGGATGGTCTCCCCAATGGGAAATAAGCGGTACGCACTGGGTCTAGCCGCCATGGCCACAACGATCCTGGCCACTATGGGTTGCTCCAACGGCGGCAATGCCGACGTGTCTGAATCTCAGACGAGCACCCCCGGGTCGAGCGGCTCAACTGCGACGGTGCATGCACCGAATCCCACACTGATGCAATCCGACCTGCAGCCCCCGGATCAGCACAACCAGTACACAGCTGGAAGCGGCCGACCGGAGGTCGCATTCGACCCGTGTACATGGATACCCGACTCGGCAATTCAGAAAGCCGGACTATCGCCCAGCAGTCGAAAGCGTGGCGATGATCAAGTAGCTGAAATCACCTTCCTGACATGCCGGTTCACCTCACCGACCAGCATCGTCTCCGTGATGTCCGGTAACGCGACATGGGACGAGGATGTCGCGAAAAACAGCTCCTGGAGCGAACCCGTTCAAGTCAACGGACGCCAGGGCATGTGGGTTCGAGACCCAAAATTGAAGGACAGGTGCGAAATACATTTGCAGACGAAAGTCGGTTTCGCCATCGTTGGAGCGACGGTGACGTCAGCGGGCCTCGGCAAAGTGCAAGCATGTGACGCCCTGCTGGATATCGCCTCCGCCATCGAACCTTCGATCGGGACGGATAACTGACAGTGGGCGGTAACGACACACCTCCGGCACCCAACGCGGTTGACGCTCTCGCCAACCAGTACACACAGCCGAGCCCCGGGACTCCCCAGTCCGCGCAGAGCAGGATGAATGCCGCACGCAGTCAGAGTGGCGCCGATTCGATGCAGCGCAACCTCGGTCATGGCAGTATCGATCCGACATATATCACCGATCTCGAACACTGGGAAGGTGTTCCACACCAGGTCATATACGACGGTGCCCAGGCCATGACACCAGGCATTATGCATTCGCAGGCCAAAACGTGGACGGATATCGGCGCCTCACTCGGAGGCGGATTGTTCGGACTGAACCTCGCTATTCAGCGCGCACTTTCGGATGGATTCCACGGACAAGTCGCCGCTGCGGCGTCGGATGCGGCAAATAAATTCATCCAACAAGGGACAGCGGTACAAGAAGTCATCGAGGCGGTCGGCGCACGGATTCATGCCACCGCCTACGGTGCGGAAGCGGTTAAGTTGACCGTTCCCAAGCCCGGCTCCAAGGCAACTCCGACGGCCACACCGGCCACGGACCTGGCCGGCCTGGCTTTGCCCGGTGTCCAAGCAGCGGGCGCTGCGGTCAGCGACGGAAACAACGATGAAGAGCTGTACCGCCAAGCAGTCATGGCGATGAACCTCAACTACAACCCCACCTACCGTCCGGCCGGCGAGAACGTCCCCACGTTCGTCCCCGTGGACAGCCCCGGTGATGGTGGCACGAACAATCCGAACAGTGGTGGCCCCTATAGCAGCAACGGCCCCTCAACTCCCGGTAAGACCACGTCCCCCGGTGATCAGCAGAAGCCGGGCGATCAGGACAAGCAGCCCAGTTCCGATCAATCTCAACAGACCGATCCCGCAAGCACTTCTCAGGGCCAGGGAAATCAACCCGGCAACCAGAACTCGAACCCGGGAAGCTCACTCCCCGGCGGCAATACGACTCCGGCTGGAGTCGATTCCACCAGTGCCGCCGGGTTCGGCGGCCCGGGATCAGGAGTCGGTTCCTCCGGCGGGCTCGGTGGCACCAGCGGAGGAGCCCCGGGAGGTCCGGGGCGAAGCGTGCCGGGGATGCCGGGCGGCGGAACCCCGTCTGCCGCAGCGTCATTCGGTGCGCGATCGGGACAGGCCGGTGCCAGTGGCATGCCGGGTATGGGTGGTCTCGGAGGCGCTCGCAAGAACGAGGATTCCGAGAAGGAGCACAAGACTCCCGACTATCTCGTCATGGATCGGGAAGAGGAACTGTTCGGCCGGCAGGACCCCGCCTTGGGCGGCGCTATCGGCGCCGACATTCCAGCGGCACAGTTCCGTCCGGAGGATCGGGAGCGGCGGCGGTGAAATGGGAGTTCACACCCGACGAGTTCATGCATGTCTGGAAGGAGATCGATCGGGATCGGTATCCGTTCCCCTTGCAGTTGCGCTCGTCGGCGCAGTGGCAGAGCGAATACGACCGGATGCATTCTGCAATGCGGGTACGGATGCGGCGCGGGTTCGATCCGGACCTGTCGGCCGCGCTGCGTATCGTATCGAATCCTCCGATGTCGTTGCTGCTCATGGGCACTCGTAAACGACCCGTGCGGTTCTACGCCGGAATCGACACCACAGCCGGCGTCACCCTGGTTCAGAGACCCGGCCCCGTCGATGATCACGGCGGCAATGTGGTGATCGAGTACGGTTCGTCCGCTATCGCCACGAAGGTGTTCGCCGCTGTCCTCGGCAATCTTCCGGCCGGCCGACGCCCGGCCATGGTCGAGAGCCTCGATCGCATTCGCACCGATATCGAATCCTGGACGGGCACAAAGGAAACCACGTCCGACAGGATGAAGAAGCTGCTGAACTCTCAGCGCGCGGGCTCCGGCCATATCGAAGTCCGTTGCGGCCTACATGATTCCCGCCCGTATCCCCCGCAGTATCTCAGCTGGTTCGATGTCGAGGGCGACGGGCGCTACACCTATCGTCAGCAGTACAACGACTTCCGCATCGATCCCGCGTCGACCGATGACATCTGCCGGGAAGTCACTCGCATGATGGATGTGCAACAGGAGTTCGCCCGAATCGATTGAGCGCGGCTCGAAGCCGAATACGGCGTCTAGGTTCCACTCCGATAAGACGAGTGCGCGGCGGTGTACCACACCGCCGCGACTCACCTCACACCAGTTCCCTACTCGCCGGTGCACGCAGATCGCGCCATCGGACGGCGGTCATGAAGTAGTTGCCGAGACGATCGGGACCGGCACCGTCTCCGAACAGCGCGAGCGGCAGGTAGAGATGAAACAACCAGGTGGCCAGCAGCCTGCCGAAAGTGGGATATCGTCCGGTGTCGGGCTGGATGGCGACCAGGCCGACCACCGCCTTGCCGACCGTGGTCGATCTCGCAACGTTGTATCAACTACCGCATTGAGTGGACGGACGGTGGCTTGCCGCGAAGCTGGAGCAGCCGGCGGCGCCGAAGCAGCTACGGCACCGCTCGGCGCTACCGTCACACCAGTTCCGGCACCCGCAGGTGGGCCAATGCCAGTTCGAACTCGCGTACGTCGATCGCCTCGACACCGACCTGGCGGGCCGCGTCGACACTCAATGCCGCGGACTGCTCACGATTGCGCTGCATGGCCTCGGCGCTGTCGAAGACGCCGCAGGAAACCGCGCGACCGGATGCGCGGTTGATCAGCAGGCTCGCGCTGCAGAAGCCGTCGAGCTGTTCCATGCCCGGCAGGATGTAGTTGCGGTAGGCGTCGGTCGACATGTCTAGGCGGCTCGGATCGGTCTTGATCCAGGTGGCGCGGACGCAGGCGCCTGGCATCGTGCGATGGTCCCGGTGCAACACGGCGATCTCCCATTCCGCGACCTGCGCGGCGGTACCGCCGAAGACCGTCACTGCCCGGTCGCGCGCCGCCATGAAGGCACCCTCGCTGTCGTGCATGGCGGCCTCGGATTCCCATCCGGTAGTGGAGATACAACGACCGAAGGTGCGATCGACGAGGAGAGACAATCCGGTACAGCCGGGGGTTTCCTTCAGCACCGGCATGACGTCATCCCGCATATGCGCAATCCCGGCGTCGATAGCGGAGGGTTGCGCCTGAATCGTGGTAGACCGTGCGAACACGATCGACCCCCTCTCTGCTCGAGGCAGCGCCCGGCGGCGCCACCGGTGCTGTTCAGACTCCTCCGTCGGGCTCACCGTGGCAATAGCCGCGCGTTTTCGCCGGCCCTACTCGCCGGCGTCCCACCCCTGTTGGTAGCCACTGTGGAAGCCGAGATAGGGCGCTCGCATCCTGCCGTTGCTGTCGCTGGAAATGACGTTGACCAGGTCGCCTTCGACCGCCTGGCCCGAGAGAGCGCCGACGCGTATGAGCTGGATCAAATCCCTCAGCTGTCCGTCGTCGCCGAATAGATACGTGTAACGCGCGTCGTGACCGATGAAACCGTTGTGGCTCTGGATCGCTGACGCGATGGTGATTTCCGGCAGGGCTCCGACCACGGCGTCATACTCGACGGAGGGCTGTTGACGCTTGTCACCGGACGGCAGTGGAGTCGTATCACCGAACTCGTCTCGTGTGCGGTCGTCCGCTTCGGCGGTGAGACCGCGATCGAGGATCCTGCACAACACTCCGTACTGGTAGGGGCGCTCGGTGGCGGCACGGTGATCCAGTTCGGCGAACACCCACTCTCTGGCAATGGCTCCGGCAACAGCGAAGGTCGCGTCCACGAAATGCTGGGCCGAGTCCTTGTCGCTGCCGACCACCGCGAATACATTGACCGCGCCGCGGCCGACCGGATCTCTCCCGCCTGGTGCAGGGAAGCCCGCTGCGGCGATACCCGGCGAACGAACTCCTGCCATATTGGCGATAAATGGCGTCAGCGCGGCGCTGATCTGCTGTATCGCCTTGGGGTTCACCTGCCCTACCGATGCGGTTCGGGGGCCGTCGAGATTGAGCAGGTCGGCTACGTGGTCGCCGAGGTATCGCGCCAGCCCGGTCGCGGATTCACCAGCGCGAGCTGCGACCGCGGGGTCGGAGGACTTCGCATCCGGCCCGATCCACGAAAACAGCAGGCCCATCGAGGCCCCATCGTCGTCCCAATGACGGTGCAGCAAATTGCCGAGTACCTGATCTGCGGTCGCCCCCTCCCGGGGCGCATGGCCGGTGAGCAAGTCATGGACCGCCGCCTTGTCGGCGCCGCCGGCCACGACGGCATGTTCGACCAGGTCGTCCGCGGCCGATTGCGCGGGGCTCGGACCGCTACCGCACGCAACCAGCCCAGCCACGATCGCGGCGCACAGAACGCCTCCGACAGAACTCTTCACTTGATCGAATTCCGTCCTTTGTTGACTTCGTTCTGAAGTTGCAGGAATCTTTCACTGAACACGCCGTTGTTGTAGCCATTGATGATATTGGTGAGATTCGAATCGATCACCTGCTCGGGCATGTGATCATCCTCGACCAGTGTCCGGTAGTCCTTCAACTGCCCGCGAGAATCGAACATATCGGTATACTGCGGATCGTGTCCGATGTAGCCGTTTCTGGTCTGCAACGCGTCGGCGACCGCGTAAGAGAGTTGAGCAGGCTGGAAGTGCGAGTCGATTCGAGGTTGCGCAGGGTCCGGCGCCGAATAGAGGCCGATCAAGGCATTCTTCCCCCACGCGTTACTCACATCGATGACCGGTGCCGCGATATCTCCGACCACCGGAACATATTTGATGCCGGTGGTGAGAACGGACTTGATCGAGTCGTAGGCGGCACCTTTGTTCGCGAAGTGGTGAGCGGCGTCCAGCGCAGCCGCCTTGTTGGAATCGCTGGTGCGATCGGACGCTTCCATGGTCAGCCCCTGGTCGACCAAAGCTTGGATCCTGCCGGAAGTGGTTGCCAGTGATCCCTGGGGATTTCCTGGATTGTCGAGCGCGGATTCCACCCACCTGGATTGCAGTTCCGATGCCGCGACGAGCGCTTTTGCATTGAATTGTGTCGCCGCGTCCTTGTCGGTATCCATCAGTGCGAATATCTTCTGCGCACCCGGTCGCCGGTCATCGTGTATGCCATCGGGTGGCGTAAACCCGGCGTGTGCGACATCGGGCGGCAGGTTTCCAGCCATATCGGGCACGTACGGGGCCAGCGCGGACGACAGCGCCTGCACCGCCTTGGGATTGACCTGGCCGAACGCTTCGGTATGCGAGCCGTGCACATTCATCAATGTGTCATAGTTCTTCACCATGCTGCCGGACAGGCCGCCGGCAATTTCGCCGGCGCGCGTCCGGACGGCAGGGTCGGAAGAATGCGAGTCGTCCTCCACCCACCGATACATATTCCCCAGCGCGTCGCCACCGTCGCCCCATTTGTGCGTCAACAGCGTCGTGGTCAACTTGTCCGAGTCGTACGGATGCCACGACTGACCCGGCGTGTCCTTACCGAACAACTCGTCGCTGCCTTTACCGGTGAGCAATGCATGGTCGGCATCGCGATTACGGGCGGCCAGGTCCAGAAGATTCTGCGCACTGTGCTCCGTGTGGCGCAACGCCTCGCCGTCCTGAAGCTTCGTACCTTCATATCCGGTGTATCCATCGTGATCGATGATCCACGCCTGGTGGGCCGCCTGACGCCCCAGTTCCACACCGAATTTCTCGCCGGGCTGGTATTCCTTGTCCGCATTACCGAGGAAGTCGGCAAATTTGTCCAGATCCCCGGTGTACTCTTTGATCGCGCTCTCACGGTCGACATTGTGACCACCGAAGAATCCCGATCGGTAATCATCGGGAATATCTCTGGTGTTAGAATCGGGCGCGCCGCTGATACTCGGCCGGGTGCCAATTATCTCGCGAACCTCGGAGTTGAGTTTCTGATACCCGCCACGGTCGGTGACCGTCCCCTTCGTATCACGACTCACGAGATGCTCGTTCGACAGTGTCATCATCCCGTTGGCCAGGCTCTGCCGCAGCTCGAGGGACTGAGGCGAGCCGTCACGCTTCAGAGTCTCCGAGAGCGAGATCAGGCCGTCCCGGCCCGCCTTGTCGTAGAGGTTGGACAGGTAGCTCATGGTGGAGGCCGGGACGGTAACGTCCTTCCCCTCTCGCAGGGCCGTCAGCTGTTCCGGGGTGAGCCCGGCCTGACGCAGATGATCGAGAATCCGCCGCTTTTCGTCATCGGAGAGTTTCCCGTCTGCGATGGTCTCACCGTCGGCCTTCCCCTGCTCCGCGGTCAGCTGCTTGCTCGGATCCAACTTTCCCGGCGCTTCGGCCGCGACGGTGGTGACACCGCCGCTGTGTTCGAATGCCTTCCGGATGTGATCTGCCGCAGCGTCGACAGCCGTCCCCAGGTCGTTCAGTGCCGTCTTGATCGGCTGCTCGAACGTGTCCTTGCCGTACTTGGTCAGCGCGGCGACGGCATTCTTCCTGTCTTCCGCCTGATCCAAGGAAGCCGTTGCGGCCACGATGGCATCTTGGCCGGCGGAGACCGTACCGTCCTCTGCAACATCGTATTTCGCCTGAGTGGCAGCGGTAATCGCCCCGGTGGCGCGATTCTTGGCCGCCCAGATCGCATCGCGATCGCCTCTCAGTGTCGTGAGAGCCGCAGCGAGGTCACCGGTGAACGAGCGTCCGGCGGTGACCGCTTGCGCGGTGGTGTCACGTGCCCGATCTCCGGTCTTGCCGGTCCAGTAGTCGACAGACTGCCGATAGTCGTTGCCCGTCTTGTCCAAGGCCGTTTCGACCGTGTCGTGCACGGTCTGCCACTCCGTGATGAGCGAATCCAGCGCGCTCGGATTACATTGTTCCGCTTGAGTTTTCGTTGCCGACACAGCCGCCCCCCTTTGTCTTCACCCGATCAACGGCCCGCGTCGGCGCGATCGAACTCGCGTGCTCGGGCCTCATCGATGTGCAAGAACTTGGCCGATACCGTCACCGTGTTGTCGCCGATGACATCCAGCACTGTGCTCAAGTCCTGCACCGCTTGCGACGCCACCGTACCGGCCGTCGTGCACGCCTCGCCGATGGTGAAGCCCGGGAACCCGTTCGTCACCGCGGTCGCGGCCTCTCCGTGCTTGACGCCCTTGATTTCTCCGGCGTAGGCCTTCACGTTGCGGGCCAGGATGGCAGCGTCGGCGCCGTCGATCTTCAGAGTCTCGCCCAATGGATCACCCACGAAGCGTCATCGTACGGGCACCGAAGCAGCGAGTTCAAAGCCTCAGTAAAGATTCACGTTACGCTTGCCCAGTACGAGGGAGGAGTTGTCGAAATGGGGTTGACCGATCGGGATCCGATACACGAAAGCACGCGCCGACTTGCGGAAGCGTTGACGACAGCGCGATCACATGCCCAATCACGGGATGGGTATCTGGTGGTGGAAGCGTGCGCAGACGGAGAGATCGCCATCCGAATCGACGATCGCGCGTTGACCTACGGCGGCGCGGCCGTGGGTGCCGAGCTCACCCGACTGGCTGCCGAGGCCCTCGCGGCCGCACGCGTCCAGGTACGTGATGCCGTGCAGGTCTTCAGTGCCGATCCCCGCGTCGCCGAGGCGGTTGCGGCAACCGGCGACGCGATGGGTCGACCGCCCGGCACGGCTGCCGGATCCGGATTGCCGGACCGGCCCCACAATTCGCCCCCGAATCGGCCCGAGAACCGACCGATGAACCGCCAGTGGCCAGCCAACCACGTTGTGCCCGAGGACGATCCGTCGGGTGCGTACGACCGACGCGCAACAGCACGACCGGCGACCGAGCACCAGTCGGCATCGTGGCAGGACCATCGGCAGGAGCGGTCGAATACCCCTCCGCGACAGCATGCTTCGCCGAATGCGTCACCGCCTTACAACCTCTACGACGTGCCCGATGACGATGAAGACGCTTACTATCAGCGGAAATCCTGGCTGGAGTGACCGTTGCGGCCTCCGCCGCGGCGGCCGGCTGCGCCGATCGAGCCGCGCGTCACCGCTTCCGGCGCGCGATACCGACCATCGAACCCAGCGCCGCACCCACCCCGAACAGGGCCAGGCCCGTGCTCGCCGTCATGCCCGCGTGCATGCGCGGCTCGATCACCGCCGGTCCCGGCGCCGGGATCTCGGCCTCCACCTCGTTCTCTCGCGCGGTGGCGGCCCAGGCGGTGGCGAACAGGATGATGCGGGCGGTGATGTAGGCGAAGACCATGAGGCCGATGATCGAGCCGAAGGCGACGCCCGCGGGGCTGGTGAGCACCTTCTGCAGGTAGAAGGAGGCCACCTGCTTCCAGATCTCGAAGGCGATCGCGGCGATGAACGCCGCGCGCACGGCACTGCGGAAGGTCACCGGCTGGCGCGGCAGCCGGGCGATGATCCAGACGAAGACCGCCCAGGACGCGAGCACCGCGAGCACCAGCGTCAGCAGCCGCAACAGCCATGAGACACCGGGTGCCTTGTCCAGCCCGACACTTTCCAGCAGTTGCAGCGCCAGTCCACTCGACGACAACGCCGACAGGCCCAGCGACACCACCATCGCGACGCCGAGCCCGGCCAGCGCCATCAGGTCCGACAGTTTGGTCTTGAACCAATTGCCCTCGTGCGCGGGCTGTTCCCACTGCTCGGTCAGGGCGGCGCGCAGGTTGGCCATCCAGCCCAGTCCGCTGTAGGCGGCGATGAACAGACCGATGAGGCCCACACTGGTCCGGGACTTGATGGCCTGGTCGATCAGATCGTTGACCTGGCCGCCGAAGGACCCCGGAATGTTCTCGACGATCTTGTCGCGCAGCTCCTCGAGCAGCTGCGGATCGCGGGCGAGGACGAATCCGGCGACCGCGAAGGCGACCATCAGCAACGGAAACAGCGAGAGCACCGTGAAATACGTGATGCCGGCCGCGAAGTAGTCGCCGCGCTGGCGCTGGTAGCTGCCGCCGGCGCGGACGGCGTGGTCCAGCCACGGCCGCGCTCGCACCTCACGTTGGATCCGCGCCTTGAGCTTGTCGAGCACCTGTCCTCCCGAACCTGTTCAACCGCAACACACGGCCTCGCGCGGCGCAGATCAGCGGTGCAGGAAACCCACTCGGTCGTACACCTGCGCGAGGGTCTTACCGGCGATCTCGCGCGCCTGCTCGGCTCCGGTGGCGAGAATGCGATCGAGTTCGCCCTGATCGTCCAGATACTCTTGCACTTTCGCCTGCAGCGGTGTCACGAATTCCACCAGGGCGTCGGCCACATCGGCTTTGAGCTCGCCATATCCCTTGCCCTCGAAGCCTTTTTCGAGTGTGACGATGGGCGTGTCGGTGAGCGAGGACAGGATCACCAGCAGGTTGCTGACGCCCGGTTTGGTCTCCGGGTCGTAGCGAATCTCCCGTTCGGTATCGGTGACGGCCGAGCGGATCTTCTTCGCCGACACCTTCGGGTCGTCGAGCAGATTGATCAGGCCCGCGTCGCTGGCGGCGGACTTGCTCATCTTCGAGGTGGGATCCTGCAGGTCGTAGATCTTCGCCGTCCCGGTGACGATATGCGGTTCGGGGACCACGAAGGTCTTCTTGAAGCGAGTGTTGAAGCGCTGCGCCAGGTTTCGGGTCAGCTCCAGGTGCTGGCGCTGGTCCTCACCGACCGGGACCAGCTGCGGGCGGTACAGCAGGATGTCGGCCGCCATCAGGATCGGGTAGGTGAACAGGCCGACGGTCGCGTTGTCGGAACCCTGTTTGGCCGACTTGTCCTTGAACTGGGTCATCCGGCTGGCCTCGCCGAAGCCGGTGATGCAGCTCAGCACCCAGGTGAGCTCGGCGTGCTCGGGCACCTGACTCTGCACGAACAGGGTGGACCGCTTGGGGTCGATACCCAGCGCCAGCAGCTGCGCGACACTGCGCACGGTGCGGTTGCGCAGCTGCTTGGGGTCCTGCGACACCGTGATGGCGTGCATGTCCGGAATGAAGTAGAGCGCCTCGTAGTCGTCCTGCAGCGGCACCCAATACTGCAGCGCACCAAGGTAGTTGCCGAGGTGGAAGGAGTCGCTGGTCGGCTGGACGCCGGAGAGGACCCGCTGCTTACGTTCGCTGGGGGCAGGACTGGACATGAATCGATCTTCCCATGCACGCCCAAGCGGTTTTTCCCGAGGGAGCGGGGACGTCCGGGGCGGTGCCGCTCAGACCGCGTGCCGCTCGGCATAGCTGCGCGGATCCACCCCCGGCATGCTGGACCTACCGCTCGCCACCAGGTTCTTTTCCCGCCGGGTGATCAGGCGATAGACCGGGGCGCTCGGTCCGGACAGGGTGTCGCGCAGTACCGGCGGCGCGAGCGGCGGCCGCACGTGGGCGGTGCGCACGGCCTGCGCGAGCCCCCGGTACGCGAGTTCTTCGCGCCGGCCCCACCGGATGTCGTACATCCGCCGGATCCGCGGCGGCAGCGAGCCCTGGACCAGCAGATGCGCCCCACTGCTGGCCTGCCGCCACGGGCGCGGCAGCGGATGCGGCACCTGCGCGCCCGCCAGATACGAGCCGACCAGCCGTGCTTCCTCGGTCAGATACAGCTCGTCCGAGGCGAGGTAGGTATCGAAGACCCGCCGGAAGGCCGGATAGTCGGCGGGAGCGGCCGAACGCGGCATGCCGAACAGCTCACCCCAGCGCACGTAGTCCTGATACAGGTCCTCCCGCTCGCCCGGAGTCAGCTTGCGCACCAGCACGTCGTGCATGACCTCGGCGGAGTCGGCGGTGAACGCCATGGTCATGAACATCAGATGCGGGTCCAGCGCGGAGTAGTGCGAACCCGCCGGATGGTGCGGGCCCGCATCCTCGGGGAGCACACCTTCGACGGGGACATGCCGCTTGCGGGTGAACGCCAGCGCGCGGTCGGCCTCGTCCTTGTCGCCGAGGAACACCGCCTCGAACAGCCGGCCGGTAAGTGCCAACCGCGTGTACGGGGTGGCGCGGTGGGCGGTGTTCTCGGCGGTGCCGACGAACAGCAGCGGATGGACCGCGCCGATCACCAGCGCTCGCAGGCCGTAGGTCAGTCCCACCGCGCGTTTGCGCATCACCCGGCGGATCATCGAATCGTCGGAGAAATATCCCGGACCAGGCATCGTCGCCCTCCTCGCATGGAATCTGGCAATAGCATCCACCAGAAACCCTTGTTCTGGCAAGAGCCCGTGCCAGAATTGCGTCCGTGCCACAATCGGACCGTGACGGCACAGCGGACCTATGGCGGTATCTCGGCCGCCGAACGGCGCGCGGGCCGGCGTGCCGCGCTGCTCGACGCGGCGCTCGAGATCATCGGCACCCAGGGCGTGGACAAGCTGACGGTCGCCGGGCTGTGCGCCCAGGCCGGGCTGAACGAGCGCTACTACTACGAACAGTTCACCGGCCGCGACGCCGTTCTCACCGCGCTGTTCGACGGCATCGCCGAGGAGCTGGCCTCCGCCATCGTGCAGGCGTTGCAGGAGGTGGTCGGCGGATCCGCGGCGGAGACTCCGTCCGGCGCGCCGGACGATGCCGCCGACCCGGCCGCACGCCGGACGCGGCCGGAAACGCGCACGATGGCGCATGCCGCCGTCGCCGCCGGTATCCACGTGCTGACCGACGATCCGCGCAAGGCCCAGGTCGCGCTGGCGGTGAGCGCCTCCACGCCGGAACTGCGCTCCCGCACCCTGCAGACGATCGCCTCGTTCGCGAATCTGGTCGCCGCGCGCGGCGTCGACTTCTACGGCCTGGGCACGCCCACTCCGGACCCGGCGATCGGTTTCCGCGCGACCTACCTGGTGGGCGGTCTGGTGCAGACGCTCACCAGCTGGTTGCAGGGCGATATCGATATGACCCGGGAACAGCTCATCGACGAAACCACCGACGTGTTCGTCCTCCTCGGTGAGGATCTCGCCCAGCGGCTCCGCTGAACGCGCCTTACGCCGGGTCGGCCATGGTGAGCTCGACCGGCGACAGCACCGCCGGATGCTGTTGCAGCACTGCCCGGAAGACCGTGCCGTGCGCGGCCCAGTATTCGGCCGCCTGGGTCATGGCGTCGGCGAACCATTCCAGATCCTCGCGCTGGTCGGCCAGCAGCGCGCTCGAATCACGGATCACGACAACGTATCCCGGTGCTTCGCCGACGAATTCGTCCAGGTCGCGCAGACATTCGTCGAAGGCGTCGCGGTTGTCGCCGAAATAGTAGGGGAACTGCAGGGCGGCGGCGAATTCGTCGAAAACCCCCGCGGTGGTACGCATCTTCGTGCCCCGGAGCTCGCGGGCGATATACCCGTCCGGGACCTGGAATCGCACCCCGCTGAACGGTCCGGCGCCGACGTCGAGGGCGCCGAGGACCGGCCCCGTCGCGGCCCGGGGGGCGCGGCCGTTCTGCCGCGCCGCAGCCGCATCGGAGCTGGCGGCCGGGGCCAGGAACTGCGACAACGACATGGTTTCGGCCATCAGCGCATCCTCGTGAAGGTCTGGTAGTGGTCGCCGGTGTAGTAGGCCGATCCGTCGCTGCCGGTCACGATGCGTTCGGCGTCGCGGGTCTGGCCGCGTTGCTTCGGGTTGACGTCCCATTCCTGATAGCTGATCGCCTTACCGCTCGAGTCGGTCTTCGGCAGGGTTCCGGCGCGGTTCATCCACTGATCGCCGCCCTTGGTGCCCGGCGCGTTCGCCGAACCGGGCCAGCGTCCGGCGTCGATTTCGACGAGGGTGGCGTAGGCGCGATCGGGCACGCCCGGCGCCCGGGTCGCCGACGCGGCGGGTGTGGCGCCGTTGCCGGGCGCGGGTTTGGCGGATGCGGTGGTGGACTGCGCGGCCTTGGTGGACTGCACGGTCGCCGCCACCGAATTCGCGGTGTCGTGCGTGGTGGAACCGCCGCGCAGGCCCAGGACCCCGGCCACGATCGCCGCGATCACCAGCCCACCCAGAACCATCAGGATGCGAATTCTCTTGTCGGACATGTTCATCGGTGCCTGTTCATCGGTGCTGCCGGACTTGCGGAGGTCCCGTCCACACTGACGGGGAGAACGACGAGTCGACTCGCCGCCCCCATCGGCCGGATGGTAGCGCGGCCCTCGTTCACGACAGACAAACCTACGGGACAGCCTGGTGTCGTGTCCGGAAAGGTTGATGCGGCGTCACGTGGGCGAGTTGTCATCGCCGCAGCTATCGGCAGCAGGCCCGGATAATTCGCGCTGCCCGTAACGGTGAACAAATCGTGCAAACCTAGCCGTTTTTCGCGCTTTTGCCGCAGTTTTGCGGAGGTTTGCACGAAAAGTTCAGGGTGACGGCTACCTGTCCCCCTTGGACGGATAGAAACCGGTCTCACCCGTACCGATTGCCGGGGCCGGGGTGTAGCGCTTGCGTTCACCTCCGCCGGTGACACCGCACAGCTCTTCGTCCTCTCCCAACGGCATCGCGTAGTACCGCATCTCGAAGTGAGTTTCGGTCTCGTCGGCACCGACAGTCACCACCCGGTGAGTCGTCTCGATCTCGATCCCAGGAAATTCGGCAGGGAACCGAACCCCGACGAAGGTCGGAAAACCGTCGTCTTTGCCGACCCAGAAGCGGACCCCCTCGTCCGGCTCTATTCGGCCCCCGATGCCTCCGGAGAACACCCGGCCGGCCTCGTTGCGAGCTTCCACATAGGTCCAGTCCGGCTGGTCAGGCTGGCACCACACGCGCCACGTGTAGCCACCGTCGGTCCGCTCTGCCGTTACCGGCGTCCAGCCTTCGTCTGCGAGCGATGTCACGAATGAATCCTCACACACGGATACCCCGGAATAGTGAGGTGTCCCAGCGGGTCCCACCAACCCGCACACAGCTGGGTACCGTCCAGGAACCCACCCGTCGGACCATACGAATCTCGGGCTACACCCGGTCGCAACGGACCCTCGAACACATGCTCGCTGTACTTCTTCTCAGCCTTCGCGGCGTTGCCACCCGGAGGCACGATCAGGTAGTACGCCTGAAGGTTCCCGCTGTAGCCGTGCGCCACGGCAAGCGTCGTAACCACTTTGTAGGCAGTCAGCCCTTCCCCCGACACGTACAGCGTCACCGGGCCGTCCTGCCGTTCAGCGTCGGCATGAGCGAGACCGGCACCGAGGGTGAGCGCCGGAATTATGCCGATGAGCGCCGCAGCAAGAGCGAGACTCCATCGCGTATTCATCTATCCCCCTGAGTATTTCGGTCATCAGTTACGGAATCGAGGGCGTCGCGGAACCGCCTGATCACCTCTACCGGCAACAGCTCCGCCTTCGCGCCGGTAGCCAGTTCGCGGACCATGTGGGTTCCCGGCTTCCTGCGTTTGCCGAGCATCTCTCTTCACTGCTTTCGGGGCCAGAAGAGCACCGCCGAGAACGCCACCAACGGCACCGCGAACGCTATGAACAGCCCCATCAGGCGCCCTCCGCGTCGATGTCCGCCGCACCGAGCCGTTCGGCATCGCCTGAACCGAACGCCCGAGCGCTGTTGCACGACTGCCGGTACTCCAGATACACGCCGGCCCCCGGTTGGTCCCCGGGGTACGCCTGCACCTCCAGCACTCCACCTGGAAAGGTGTAAAGCCTTGTGCGCCTTGGCTCTGCGTCCATGTCGTCTCCGTCGCCTCGTGACCGGTGGTAGGGCACCCGGCACCGGGGAAGTCGGTTCGGCCCGGTGCCGGGGCTTGGTCAGAACCGTAAGAACCGAGCCGGACGGCGGTCTACCATCATGCACAAACATGCACGAACCAAAGATTTGCAGTGCATTACAGGCATGGCAGGGCCACAATCGAGTCCTGATGTGCAATTTCATGCATGACACCGTTGGAGGTAAGCGCGATGAAGCTACGTTTTCTCGGTAAAGGTGGGAGCACCAATAATGGGTGCCCAAGCTTGTACGCCACCGACCAAAACACATACCTAGTGCAGGGCTGGGAGACGAACACTGTTGGCACAGTGGAGATTCCGCACTTGCTTCCCGGCTTCGCCGAACCGGATACGTTCATCGGTGCCACGTTGACCGACACCGGCCGGGGAACGTTCAGCGTCACCGGCCGACTGGTCACCGAGCCGGACGTGCTCGGCATATTGACCTTGGCGGAAGATGAGACCGCGATCGAGGTTCCGAAACAACTACGGAGGTTCTACGGCCATGCTGCTGGTACCCGATGAAGGGTTCCCGGACCTACTCCGGACCTGCAAGCGGGAAGCGTTCCATCTCGAAGTGCTCGACTCCTACGCCGAGCCCGGAGAGAGCGGACCGTACCGGCGATTCCTCGCCGGTGAGCCGGATGACTACGCATGGTTCAAACCTTGGACGGAACTAGTGCAGGAGACCGTGAGCCGGGGAGTCTCGGTGACGCGGGCGCGTATCGTCTCGGTGCCGCACACCGACTACACCCGGTTCTCGATGCGTGTCGCTGAACTCAACACCGATGCGGGCGAAGACATCCGGTACCTACCCCGGCACGATGCCGGGGAAGTTCCGCCGGATGATTTCTGGCTGTTCGATGACGAGACCGTCATCTACTCGGCATTCGGGGAGTCCGGCGGCTGGTCCGGTGCAGTCACCACCGACCCACACATTGCCAAGTACGCCCTAGGGCTGAAACAACGATTCTGGTCGCTTGGTATCCCGTTCCGGGAGTACGTCTCCAAGTGACTGGTTCCGTAGGGCAACAGCGCGAATCTCTCGGGGCTCGGCTCCGGGAGATTCGCTTTGCTGCCGGGTTGTCCGGTGCCGAACTCGCACGGCGTAACGGCTGGGACCCCTCGAAGGTATCTAAAATCGAATACGGACGGATAAAACCGTCTCTCGAAGACATCACCGCATACTGTCGCGACTGCAACGCACAGGACCAATTACCGGACCTGCACGCCACCCGACAGAACATAGACACCGCCTACCTCGAATGGCGGAAAGTTCTCGGAACCGGCACCAAGCGACGGCAGCAACAGTCGATCAAATGGGAATCCGAGGCTCGAATACTTCGATCATTCGAGCCGGTACTCGTTCCGGGACTACTTCAAACCGCCGAATACGCTGCAGGCATCCTCCGCAAGGTTATCGAGTTCCAGCAGATACCCGACGATTTGGACGCAGGGGTATCCAAGCGGATGGAACGGCAACAAGTCCTGTACCAGCGAGGCCACCTATTCCACTTCGTCATCGGTGAACAAGCGTTGTACACCACCGTTGGGGACGATCAGACAATGATCGGTCAACTCGACCGACTGCTAGCGGTCCAGGGTATGCCCCGTGTAACCATCGGAGTTATCCCGTTCACGGCACCGTTCGAGACGGCTACAACTAGTTTCCTGATGTTCGACTCGAAAATGGTTCTCGTCGAGAACATCACCGCAGAGTTGAACATCACTCAGCCGCGAGAGATTCGGGTGTATCACCGGACATTCGATGTGCTGGCGCGGCAGTCGGTCACCGGTGAGGCTGCCCGGACGTTGATCCGAAAGGCTCTGGAGTCGAGAGGCCACCGCTGACCGGTCGGGTACAGGGGTACGCCACTCGGGCTGAGGCAGTGTCACAAACCAACGATTACTCCCGTCCACGCTGACGGGACGCGGTGTGGAGACGATGGTCCCACCGCGTCCGGTCGATCAGGATTCAGCGATATTGCACGGTGACCGGAGCGTGGTCCGACCAGCGGAGCGCGTACTCGGGCGCGCGCTCCACCACGGCCTGCTTCGCGCGGCCGGCGATCGCGCCGCGCGCGAGGTGGTAATCGATTCGCCACCCGGCGTCGTTGTCGTAGGCGCGGCCGCGGTAGGACCACCAGCTGTAGGGGCCGGGCACGCCCGGGTGGAGTTGGCGGACCACGTCGACATAGCCGGCGGCAAGCATTTCGTCGATCCAGGCCCGCTCGCCGGGTAGGAAGCCGGAGTTCTTGACGTTGCCCTTCCAGTTCTTGATGTCGAGTTCGGTGTGCGCGACGTTCCAGTCGCCGCAGATCACGAAGTCGCGGGTCTGCGCCTTCATATGCGCGCCCAGTTCGCCGAGGAAACGATATTTCTCGTCCTGCATGGGAGTGTCGGCCTCACCGGTGTGCACGTAGACGCTCGCGACCGTCACGTCGTCGAAGTCTGCCTCCACGTAGCGGCCGACGCCGTCGAATTCAGTGCTGCCGAAGCCGATTCGCACGCGCGTGGGCTCGCGGCGCGACAGAATCCCCACCCCGGCGCGACCCTTGGCTCCCGGCTCGGCGTGGGCGAGGAACCATCCGGCGTCGAGGACCGAGGCCAGCGCCTTGCGGGTCTGCTCATCGGTTGCCCGGGTCTCCTGCAGGCAGATGATGTCGGCCTCGGTCACTGCGAGCCATTCGAGCATCCCCTTCCCGGTCTTGCCGGTAGCTGCGCGTATGCCATTGACGTTGACGGAACTGATGATGCTGGCCACGTATCGACCGTACAATGCGGGAATCAACCCGTCCTCGCGGACATCGCGGCCACGCCCAGCAGGCCGCCACCGATTCGGAAGGGGTGACGACGATGACGTCCGGCACCACCCAACCCGCCACCTCCCTTGCGCCGATGACAGCCCTGCACACCGGATCGGGTGATCCCCTGCTGCTGTTGCACGGTTTTCTCATGTCGCCGCACTGCTGGGAGGACGTCGCGTCCCGATTGTCCGCTACTTGCGAGGTGTTCGCTCCGGCCTTCGCCGGGCATTGGGGCGGCTCCGACCTCAGTGGCTGGTACATCGACGTGAACCTGCTCGCCGACCGGGTCGAGGGTCAGCTCGACGAATTGGGCTGGCGCACCTGCCATATCGCGGGCAACTCGCTCGGCGGCTGGGTCGGCTTCGAATTGGCCCGCCGCGGCCGGGCCCGCACCCTCACCGCCATCGCACCCGCAGGTGGATGGCACAATCCGTCGCTGGCCCAGCTGCGCGTGGGGCTCGAGTTCCTGACGTTGGTGCCCATCGTGGAAATCGGCAAGCGGCTGCCCGCCTCGATCCGGTTCAGCGCGCCGGTCCGGCGTGCCACCGCCATGCTGCTGAGCAAGAACGTCGCCGCGGCGCCCCGGCGCGGGGTGGAGGCGGCGATCATGTCGGCAACCCACTGCGCGGCCATGCTGCCCCTGATTGCCAGTGGTTTGCGGATGGCCGTCCTCGACGATCTGTCCACGGTGCGGACGCCGGTGCGGCTGCTGATGTGCGAATACGACCGGATCATCCCGAATCGCATGTACGCCAAGCGTTTTCTGCGGGAACTGCCCGAGACGGCGGACCGCATCCTGGTGCACGGCGTGGGGCACGTCCCGATGCTGGAGGCTCCCGACCGCATCGCGACCCTCATCGCCGAGCACGTCTATGCCAGCCGCACGCGTCTGCGGGCGGTGTGAGAAAGGCCGGCGGATCGGTTCGAACCCCTCGGCGCCGATCCGCCGGCCGCCATCAATCCCGGTACATGGCGTCGATCTCGGCGGCGTACTTCTCGCTGATCGCCTTCCGTTTCAGCGACATCTTCGGGGTCAGTTCGTCACCACCGGGTTCCCACACCGTCGGCAGGATGGTGTAGCGCTTGATCTGCTCGACCCGCGCCAGCCGCGCGTTCGCGGCCGCGATTCCGGCGTCCACGGCGGCACGCAGTCCCGGATCGGCGGTCAACCGCGCCGTATCGGCCGACGGCAACGCCGGATCGGCGCCGTCCGGACGCACGGCGGCGCAGGCGTCGGGATCGAGGGTGAGCAGCGCGGTCACATACTTGCGGTTGTCGCCGATCGCGACGACCGTGCCGACCAGCGGACACGAGACCCGCACGGCGCCTTCGATATTCGACGGCGACATGTTCTTGCCCGCCGCGTTGATGATCAGCTCCTTCTTGCGATCGACGATACGCACGTAACCGTCGGCGTCGATGGCGCCGATATCGCCGGTGTGCAGCCAGCCGTCGCTGTCGAGGACTTCCGCGGTTCGGACGGGATCGTTGCGGTATCCCCGCATCACCAGGGGACCGCGGACCAGCAGTTCAACCGTCGTCGGCCACGGTGACCTCGGTGCCGGGCAGCGGTTTTCCGACGGTGCCGATGCGGATGGCGTCGGGCGGATTGGCCGTGGCGCCCGCCGACGTCTCGGTCATCCCCCACGCTTCGCACACGGTCAGGCCCAAACCGAGGATGAACGCCATCGCATCCGGGGCGATGGGCGCCGCGCCGCTCAATGCGGCACGCACCTCGTCCAAACCCATGCGCGCGCGAAGCGCCCGCAGTACGGTCCGTTGCACGATTTCGTGCCGCACCCGCAGCGGCAACGGAATCGGCCGTCGATCACTGCGCCGCCGAGCCACCTCCGTACCGACGCCGATGGCGTGCTCGAGAATCCGGCGTGTGACCGGATCCCGCTGTGCCACAACCCCTTCGATGCCAGACTTGATCTTGTACCAGATGGCCGGCACCGCGAGGAACAGCGTCGGCCGCACCTGCGGCAGAACCTCGATCAGCTGTTTCGGATCCGCGACCGTCGTGATCTGCACACCCTCGACGATGTTGTTGTAGTGGCAGAACGCCCGGTTGGCCAGGTGCGCGTCGGGCAGATACGACACCACCCGATCGTCGGGCCCGACCGGCAGCAAGGACTCCACCGCCGCGAATTCGGCCAGCAGGTTCGCGTGGGTCAGCTCGACGCCCTTGGGCGGTCCGGTGGTGCCCGAGGTGTAGACGATCGTCGCCAGCGCATTCTCGTCGACTGCCTGCCAGGTGGCGTCGAAGTCGAAATCCGGATCGGGCAGCGCGGCCAGTTCGTCGAGGGTGAGACAGCCGTCGGCCGGACCGTCCACGCAGACGATCAGCTCGATGCGGCCCTGGGGGTCGGCGGCCCGGATCGTCTCCAGGAAGTTCGACTCCGTGATCACCACACGGTTTCCGGCGTTGTCGAACAGGTGGGAGATCTGTTCGGGGGCAAAGGTGTTGTAGATCGAGAACGGCACCGCGCCGGCATGGAGGACGGCCGTATCGGCGAGGTGAAATTCCGGAATGTTGGTCAGCATGAGGGCAACCGTGTCGCCGGGGCGGACATGGCAGGCGGCCAAACCCGTCGCGATCGCCCGCACTCGCGCGGCGTAGTCGCGCCAGGTCAATGACGGTGTTCCCGTCGGACCGCGCAGCGCGATGCGGTCGGAACAACGCGCGGCCGTCCGTTGAAAGGCCGCGCACAGGGTCCGCGCGGGCTGTTGATGTTCGCTCACGTGTTCTCTCCGTCTCGAGCGTGATGCCGGCCTCGATCACACCGGCGAGCAGAGGATGACCGGCCGCACCGGATCCACAGGGCCGCGGAACCTGTTGCGAGCGCGCCTATTTCGCTGTCCGAGCGGATCGCTGCGCGTCGGCGAAATCGGCGATCAGCGCCGCGACCGCGGCCGGATCGTCGAGCTGCGGACAGTGCCCGGCGGTGGGCAGAATGATCAGCTCACTGCCGGGCACCAGGCGATGCAGTTCCCGGCTGGCCTGCGGCGGGATGATGCGGTCCTTGCGACCGTGCACGATCAGCATCGGGCAGTCGATGGCGTCGAGGGAATACCCCGCGACCGTCTCGTGCGCGAACCGGACCGCGTGTTCGAGCAGCCAGAACATGCGCTCCCGCTGCCCGTAGCGCTCACACCAGCGGTCCAGCACCACCGGGTCCGCGCCTGCGGGACGGCCGTAGAGCAGTGTGCGCGCCGACCGGCGGACCAGGCGGCGCGCCAGGCCGGCGGGCACCGGCAGCGTCCCCAGCCGCGCGACCAGTGCCGGGGTGCGCGCACCCCGGGCCAAGCGGGCCATCCGATCGGCCGAGAGGATCGGCTCGTCCAGTGTCACCACGGCCCGCACCGATTCCGGCCGCCGCTGCGCTGCCCGAACCGCCATCATGGCGCCGAGCGAATTGCCCGCCACCACAACAGGTCCGGTGGTTTCGAGCACGCCGTCGACGAATCGATCCAGCTGCGCGAGCAATGGCCCGGGAGCGAACGCGCCGGCTACGCCGTGGCCGACCACGTCGACGGCCACCGCCGCCCGGCCCCGCCGATCCAGTTCCGCGAGGACGCCGTGCCAGGTGTCGGCGCAGTCGGCGAAGCCGTGCAGCAGCAGGATCGGCACACCCGCCCCGTCGGTGGTCAACGCCCGGGTCCGCACGCCGTTGTAGCGGACCCGGGATTCCCTGATCACCGGCCCAGCAGACCCTTCGCGATGTGGGTCACCTGGATCTCGTTGCTGCCGGCGTAGATCATCAGCGACTTGGCATCGCGGGCGAGTTGTTCGACGCGATATTCCTGCATGTAGCCGTTGCCGCCGAACAGTTGCACGGCCTCCATCGCGACCTCGGTGGCCGTCTCCGAGCAGTACAGTTTGATCGCCGAGGCCTCGGCCAGCGTGGGCGGTTTCCCCGCGCGGCCGCGTTCGAGGGTGTTGAAGACCATGTTCTGCACGTTGATGCGGGCGATCTCCATCTTCGCGAGCTTGAGCTGCACCAGCTGGAAGCGTCCGATCTCCTGACCCCACAGCGTGCGGGTCTTGGCGTATTCCACACAGAGCCGGTGACATTCGTTGATGATGCCCAGCGCCATGAAGCCCACGCCCACCCGCTCGGCGACGAAACTCGTTCGCGCGCTTTCGCGTCCGTCGCCGCCCTTGTGTTCCTCGGTCTCGCCGAGCAAACGGTCTCTGCCCAATCGCACGTTGTCGAAGAACAATTCGCCGGTGGGCGAGGAGTGCAAACCCATCTTCTTGAACGGTTTGCCCTGGGTGAAACCCTCCATGCCCTTGTCGAGGACGAAGGTGAGCACCTTGCGATCGCGCCTGTCGGTGCCGTCGCCCTCGTCGAGTTTGGCGTAGACGACCACCACATCGGCGTAGGGACCGTTGGTGATGAAGGTCTTCTGGCCGTTGAGGATGTAGTCCTCGCCGTCACGCTTGACCGAGGTCTTCATGCCGCCGAAGGCATCCGAACCCGAATCCGGTTCCGTGATGGCCCACGCCGCCACCTTCTTCAAGGTCACGATATCGGCGAGCCAGCGCTCCTTCTGCGCGAGCGTGCCGCGCGACATGATGGTGGCCGCGCCGAGGCCGATGGAGACGCCCATCGCCGCGACCAAACCCATACTGACGCCGGACAATTCGCTGATCAGCACCGCCATCAAGGACTGCTGCTCGCCGAACGGGTCACCCCCGGCCCTGGGCTTCTTGTCGCGTTGGCCGGCCTCGTCCGGCGCGGCCTCGGCGGCACGCTGTTTGGCGAGCATCTTCTCGATCGCCTCGGCGCCCATGACGTCGATGCCGAACTCGCCGAACAGTTTTCGCAGGATCGGATACGGCGGCATCTCACCGCTGTCGAGAGCGTCCAGATGCGGCCGGATCTCCTTGTCGATGAAGGCGCGCACGGCCGCGCGGATCATCTCGTCGGTCTCGGACCATTCGAACATCGTCGTTCTCCTCTGCGTCAGGGCAGCCGGGCTGCGATGTCGTCGATCAGCCAGGGACCGTCGGTTTCGATGGTCTTCACGTCGTGCCAGCCGCCGAGCTCGGAGATGGCGCCGCCCTGGACGGCGAAGACCTTGCCGGTGACCGGGCATTTGTCGGTGGCCAGGTAGGCGACCAGCGGCGAGATGTTGGCCGGGCTGAAGGCATCGAATTCACCCTCGCCCACCTCGGCGGCGAAGATCGCCCCCATTCCGGGTGTGGCCAGGGTCAGGCGCGTGCGTGCCATCGGGGCGATGGCGTTGACGCGCACGCCATAACGCTCCAATTCCTCCGCGGCGACCAGCGTCAACGCGGCGATACCGGCCTTGGCCGCGCCGTAGTTGGCCTGGCCGGCGTTGGGCAGGGTGACGCCGGAGGCCGAGGCGGTGTTGACGACGGCGGCGTTGGGTTGCTTACCGGCCTTCGACTGGTCCTTCCAATACGCCGAGGCGTGGCGCAGCACATTGAAGTGGCCTTTCAGGTGCACCGCGATGACGGCGTCCCACTGCGATTCCTCCAGGCCGGCGATGAACCCGTCGCGCAGGATGCCGGCGTTGTTGATCACCACGTCCAGCGTGCCGAATTCCGAAATCGCCTGGTCCACCAGGTTTTTCGCACCATCCCACTGCGCGACGTTGTCGGTGTTGGCCACCGCCTTCCCGCCCGCGGCGCGGATCTCGTCCACCACCTCCTGCGCCGGTCCGGCGTCGGCGCCCTCCCCTGCGTTGCTGCCGCCCAGGTCGTTCACCACGACCGAGGCGCCCTCCCGCGCGAACAACAGCGCGTGTTCGCGTCCGATGCCGCGGCCCGCGCCGGTGATGACGGCGACCCGCCCATCCAAAACACCCATGACAGTCTCCTCGACTACGAGTTGTCGGCGACGACCGCCAGGCCGTCGGTCAGAACGAGATCGGTTCCGCGTGCGGTGCGGAACGCGTAGGTGGTGTCGGAGCCGGTCGAGCCGACCTTCCAGATCTGGGTCTCCAGATCGTCGCCGGGGAACACCATCTTCGAGAAGCGGACCGCGAACCGCTTCAACCGCTGCACATCGGAACCAGCGACCTCGGTGAGAACGGCCCACGACGACATCGCCATCGTGCACAGACCGTGCGCGATGATGCCGGGCAGTCCGGCATCCTTGGCCACCTGCTCGTCCAGGTGCAGCGGCACCGGATCGCCGGAGGCGGGGGCATAGCGGTAGGTCTGATCGTCGTCCACATGCGCGGCGACCCGGGCCAGCGGCGGCTGCGCCTCCAGACCGGGATCGAACTTGTGCGGCGGCGCGCTCTCACCGACCTGCTTGCCGACGTCGATGTTGCGGAAGAAGGCGGTCAGGTACTGCTCGTTGACCAGCTCACCGCCGGAGTCCCGGCATTCGATGAGAATGGTGATGGTGGTGCCGTTCTCGCGGCCCTCGTAGCCGATCGCCTTGGCCCGCGAGACCAGCCGATCACCGGGCCGGATCGGGCGGTGAAAGTGAAAGTCCTGCTCGCCGTGCACGACTCGGCCGAAGATGTCCATCGGGACGACGTCGATCACCGGCATCATCATCGCCTCGAAGACGGGGACGATGGCGAAGACGGGTGCGGCGATGTCGCCGGACAGGTGAGCCGGAATCGGGTCGTTGGTGGCGGCGGCGTACTCGGCGATCCGCTCCCGCGTGACCTCGAACCGCTCCTCGTCGGACCAGACGTTCAGGCCCGCATCGTCGAATTCCACGGGCCGGGGCCCTGTTTCGGTCGCCATCTCGTCAGGCCGTCGCCAGGGCGTCGAGCTGTTCGAGGGTGGTGTCCAGCTGCTTGGCGCCGTCCTTCTCGACCGCCTTGCCCAGCGCGCCCTTGATGAGCGCACCCTCGAAATCCCCGGAGACCGAGAATTTGCTGCCTGCTCCCTCGGGTGCGATGTCGAAGGAGAACTTCACCTTCACACCGGCCATCCCGGCACCGCTGAGGACCAGGTTGTTCGGCGAATTCACCTCTTCGACAACCCATTCCATCTTGTTGGCCATGCCGAGCATCATGATCTTGGCGACCAGCTTCGAGCCAGCGGTCAGCGTGGCCGGCGGCTCCTCCATCCAGCGCTCGTGAATGGTGAACCATTTGTCCCAGGTCTGCGGATCCGAGACGACCGCCCACAGCGCGTCCGGGGTGGCGTTGAGGTTCTTGGTGGCTTCGATGTGACCCATGCTCGTACTCCTCGTCGAGTTCGCTTGTGGTGTGGTGACTTTCAGCGCTCGGCGCGCTGGTAGGCGGTGACTACCGCGGCTCCGCCGAGGCCGATGTTGTGCTGCAGGGCGGCGGTGACGCCCTCGACCTGACGTTTGTCGGCGTCACCGCGCAACTGCCAGGTGAGCTCGCTGCACTGAGCCAGACCCGTCGCCCCCAGGGGATGGCCCTTGGAGATGAGGCCGCCGGACGGGTTGACCACCCATTTGCCGCCGTAGGTCGTCTGATCGCCGTCGATGAGGCCGCCGGCCTCGCCCTCGCCGCACAGGCCCAGCGCCTCGTAGAGCAGCAGTTCGTTGGCGGAGAAGCAGTCGTGCAGCTCGATCACCTGGAAGTCCTGCGGGCCGAGGCCCGACTGCCGGTAAACCTGCTGCGCGGCTTGCACATTCATGTCGTAACCGATGAGGTTCTTCGCGGTGCCGTCGAAGGTGGAGGCGAAATCGGTGGTCATCGCCTGGCCCACGATCTCCACCGCGCGCCCGGCCAGACCGTGCCGGTCGACGAAGTCCTCGGAGGCGAGGACCACCGCACCCGAACCGTCCGAGGTGGGCGAGCACTGGAGTTTGGTGAGCGGGTCGTAGATCATCCGCGCGCCCAGAATGTCGTCGAGCGAATACGCGTCCTGGAACTGCGAATACGGGTTGTTCACCGAATGCTTGTGGTTCTTGTACCCGATCTTCGCGAAATGTTCCGCGGTGGTGCCGTACTGCTTCATATGTTCGCGGCCCGCCGCGCCGAACATCCACGGCGCCGGCGGGAACAGCACCTCGGAGATCTCGGCCAGCGCCATCATGTGCTTGGCCATCGGCTGCTCGCGGTCGTCCCAGGTGGAACCGAGCGAACCCGGCTGCATCTTCTCGAAGCCCAGCGCCAGTGTGCAGTCGGCCAGCCCGCCCCGAATCGCCTGCGCCGCAAGGTAGAGCGCGGTGGAGCCGGTGGAACAGTTGTTGTTCACGTTGATCACCGGGATACCGGTCATCCCCAGTTCGTAGACCGCGCGCTGGCCGGAGGTGGACTCGCCGTAGACGTAGCCGACGTAGGCCTGCTGCACCTCCCGGTAGTCGATCCCGGCATCGGCCAGCGCCTTGGTGCCGGATTCGCGGGCCATATCCGGGTAGTCCCATGCGCGGGTGGTGCCGTCGGCCTCCTCGACCTGCCGCCGACCCGGTTTCTCGAACTTCGTCATTCCGACGCCGACGACGTAGACCTTGTTCGTCATCGAACCACCCTTCTCCCAGTCGGCCGCTCCGCGAGCGGCAGTGGTCGATCCGTTCCGATCGAACTGAAAACAAACATACGGAGCTGTATGTAAAGACGCAATAGGGTGTGCGCTTTCGCCGTCAGATCTGGGTATATACCCAGCTAGAACGTTTGTGTTGATACGTACAGGCGCTTCTGTAGCTCGATACAGCTCGCGCATTGACGCCGGTGCACCGGCGTGGCGGTACGGGCGTCAGCCGCCGATTCCGAGGCCCGGGAGTGCGGATTCGGCGGCACGACGCAGGTGCGCGGAAGCGCGCTGCCAACGGCGGTGGGCACGCTCGGGATCCGGAGATACGAAGTTGGAGACCAGGATTCCGCGCAGGGTATCCATCGCGGTATAGGCGAAGTCCCGGACTTCCTTGCGCCGCAACTCATCCGGGACCAGCTGCGATACCGCCATCAGAACGGCGTTGTTGACGAACGGTTCCACCTTCTCGGCCTCGGCGGCCAGCACCGGATCGGTGCGGCCGGCCACCCACAGCTCCATGGCCGCGATGAACAGCGGCCCCTGGTGCAGCTCCCACATCGCGTCCAGGGTGGCGCCGATCGGATCGTCACCGGCGCGCAACCGGCCCAGCTCCTTCATCGCGGCCTCGGTGCGCCGCTGCGCCAGGTGGGAAATAGCGGCTACGACCAGATCGGTTTTGGAACCGAAGTGGTGCACCTGCGCGCCGCGGGTGACCCCGGCCCGCTCTGCGACGCGCGGCGTCGTGGTACCCGCGTAGCCGTATTCGACCAGGCAATCGATGGTCGCGTCGAGCAATCGCACCCGCATCTCGCTGCTGCGCTGCTCCTGAGTACGACGCGGCGGCTTACCGACGACAGATCTGGCCATCCGGAAATCCTACACTTACATACACACGTGCATGAAACTCATTCGGGCTCGCGCGCCGCACGTCCGCGTTGTATCGCGGCGAGTAGCACCCGCACCCCGGCGCCGATGAGCGCCAGATCGGCCAGAATCTGCACCGTCACCACGACGCGCGCCGCCTGCGAGGTCGCCGCGATATCGCCGAAACCGACCGTCCCCAGTACGGTCACCGTGAAATAGAGCGCGTCGATCCGGGTCAGCAGCGCCGAGAAACTGTCCGGCTCGGCCGCCGACATCAGCACGTACGTGGTGGCGAACATGAGAATGAAGGCCACCGCGATCATGGTCAGCGCCTCCGCCCCGCGCAGCCCGGGATACGGCGCGGCGACGATGCGCGTGGCCTGCCGGTAGATGAGGACGACGACCACGACCAGACCACCGCACAAGCCCAGAATCGGACCCAGCTCGTTCAAATGATGAAGGGGCAGCACGAAATACAGCGCCACCAGCCCGATCGTCGTCAGCGCGGTCCGCGCGGCGGCATACAGCACCGCCCGCCGCCGCGCATCACCACCGCCGCTCCCCTGTACCTGCGGATCCATCCTGACCTCCCGGTCGAGTGCTGCCGCCTGCTCCGGATCACTCAACCACGCCGTGGGCGGGAACGAGCGGAGGTTGGCGCCGCGGCAAGCAGCCACTTCCCCACGGTGGGAAATCACACCACCACGCGGCGGCGACTCGAGTTGAGAGACTGAATATCGACCAGTCGGTGACGGGCTGTGCCTGACTCTGTTCGACGAGTCGGCAGGGCTCACGGGCCGACATGTCGAGATGTCTCGCCGGAGCAGCGTGAGGATTGATGAGAGAACTTCACCCCGATGTACGCGTGGCGATGGCGATGGGACGAGAACTGAAGCACCGCATCGCCGAAATGCGTGAGCGTGCCGACGGCATAGTCGCACGCCGACCCTCGCCGAGCGGGATGGTGATTCCCGAGGTCAATGTGTACGGCCAGCTGACGGACCTGTATCTCGCACCCGGCACCTGCGATCGTTTCGGCAACGACGAGCTGGTCGCCGAGATCGTGGCTGCCATCCGGGAAAGCACCGTCAACGCGCGCCGGCAGTACGGAATCGCGATGAACGAGGACCATCACCATGTGCCGCTGGCCGAGAAGGCACGACTGTGGCGGGCGGAGATGGACGCGCCGAAGCCCTCCACCACTGGGAACCCAGAAGAATAAGGCTCGGACGGCTGGGCGGGAGGATTGGCCAGTTATGGCAAATTATCTGGATCTTGATCCTGATCAGCTGCGCGTATACGCCGAGCAACTCGAGAGATACGCAGCTGCCATGCGGAAATGGGGCGAGATTCCGGAGGGCTGGCTGAAGGAGTTTCCGGACGGCTACGGCACTATCGCAGATCCGATGCACGGGGCGCTGAAGGATTACTACCGGAAACGCCATGATAAAGCCGAAGCCCAGGCGGCGTCGGCCGAACGGACCGCACACGATCTGCGAGCCGCGGCCGGACGGATGGAAAACACCGAACTCTCCGGGGGACAGCAGATTTCCAACGCCGGTCAGCATGGCGGGCCGAGTCCGGTAACTCATGGGCCCAGCGCACTGGACGGTGACACTCCGAAAACTCCGGGCATATCGAATGATTCGCCGCAGCGCATGCCGGACATTCCCGCGCGGCCCGTCGGCGGCCACACCGACGGGGTGACCGGTCCGGCGACGGCCACCCCCGGGCAGCCGGGTCACGGCAGCATCCCGGCGTTTGCCGGAGCGAATCCGGTTACGCCCATCGATGCTTCGCATTCGATGCCGAGCCCCGAACATCGCGTCGACGAGTCGGCGCCACCTCTCGCACATGTAATGCCCGGAGGGCACAGCACGCCAGGAGGTGCCGGGGTCTTCACTGCCGGATACGGGACCGGTACGCAGTCCGAAGCACCGACCACCGCTGCCGTGCCGCCCATGGGGCCGACGGGCCCGCTGTCCGCCGTTCCGGCTCCCCAACCGCCGAGACCGCTGCGGCCAGGACCGCTCTCGGTCTCGTCCCAGCCCGTACGCGGCCACCGGCAGGGCCTGCCGCAGCTGGTAGTCGGTGACGGCGAGGAAGATGATCTGACGTTGGCCCGGACACTATTGAGCGCCGTACTCTTCGCCGTCGGCGATTCCGCGCCGGGCGTCGAGTGGGCGACCGGCGTGGTGCGGAACAGAAAAGGCGCTGTCGTCCTGCTGACGTCGACCGAAGGGCGTGGGTGGCTGCCCGCCGGCTTGTTCGTCCCCTCGGAGGTTCTGATTCCATGGCAATGGGATTCGATCCTGGACGCCGAGGGCCGGATAGCCATGACAGCGTTCGAAAACAACTCCGACCCCGCGCGGATCGTCACCGAATTCGCCTACCACGCCGCTCGGGCGAAACGCGGACACCTGCGCGCCCTCGCATCGTCGTCGGGGGTGGACGATTACGTGCGTGTCACCCAGGGCAACGAGGTCGCTATCGCGGACATGGTGGTCGCGACAGAGACCTCCGTCGACCTGTCCAGTCCCGGCGCGGGTCTTTTCGATCGACTCGACGCCGGTGGCTCCGCAACATCTCGACAGCGTGCAGCCGAGGTATCGGACTCCGACATCCGCGCGGTCTGCGCGCAACTGGCTCGCGACGCCGATGCGCTGGCCCGGCAGGCTATGTCCGACGCCACACCGGAGGTTTGGGCGCAGCGAATCCGGAGACAGGAGGTTCTGAATTCGCTCGGGGCCGGAGACCGGGTTCCCGCGAACACTCGGCCACTCTCCCCTCCAGCCGACCAAGACGGTATCGCGTCCTTCTCGGCCGTATTCGCGCCGCCCGCCTCATCGCGTCCCGCGGCCACCTCTGCCGTCATTTCCAGCAGTGTCTCACCGCCATCGGATGTGGATATGGAACGCAGCCGGACATTCGAGCGACGGGCCGACGAATTGATATCGCTGATGCTCACAGGAAAGAATGACCGCCGAATGCTGCGCGACGTGTTGTACGTCCACGATCAGATTGCCGAACATCCGCAACTCCGGAGCGTGATAGAAAAGGTGCCGATGCCGGCCGCGAACACCGCTTCTGTCGATACGGGCTCAGCCGGCCGCAGCGGCTCATCTGCCGCCGAATATCCGAGTTTCCCTGTGGGCCCGGGGCTCCACGGCGAAGAGAGGAGCATCCGATGACCGGTAAGGATCCCGGCACACTGATCAAAGAGATCCAAGATACTCACAACGTCAATTGGGATGACGACACATACACCAAAGACGAATCGCTCAAGATTCTGAAAGAACTCGACGAGCTGTCTCCGGAAGACTTCAAGACAGTCTGGAACGGCCTGGACAAAGACGATAGACAAGATCTCGTAACGTCGATCGGGCTGCGCAATGAGGGCAACTGGGATCCACGAAAAGACAGCGACTACAAAGAGCTCGCCAAGGCGCTGGGCGACGATAACCTCGACGAAGCGATGGCGTACAAAAATGCCCAGAAAACTAAGCAGGACAACGAGAAGACCGACGCTCCGGCTAAATTTGACAAAGATTTCGGCTTTCTCCCCAGCGATGGCAAGAAGCATTTCGAGGAGGTACTCCTTTATGTTCCCAAAGGGCGGAGTCAGTCACTCCTAGAACTGATCCAGGACACTCAGGACACCATGCAGGCCGGATTCGATTCACTCGGCTCGCGCAACCCGAAGGACGCACCGGACTTCAATTCCCTACTGGAGCAACACCAACTCGACAAGCCTGAGGGATGGTCCAATGTCATAGACAGGTACGACACCTTCAAAAAGACCTTCGACTCGCGAGAGGAAACATATAAAGATAAAAGCAAGGACGTCAATTTCACGACCAAGACCACCCAGAAGGACCTTCTCGACTGCGCCTCCAAGCTCCGGGGCGTAAAGGATGAACTCAACGGCTTTCTCCAGCAGGACTACAGCACGTACACCCAGAAAGGGAACACGATAGTCCTACCCGGACCGCATGTGAGCGCCAACACCACCGGCCCCGACGAAACCGTCTACACCCGTAAGACAGAGAACGACAACTTCGTACTCACTCCGGAAGCAGAGCAGAAGTACTACGTCAGCCACATCCAAACCGCCGTCGACAAATGGAACAAGATTTATGACGACACGGCGATGAAGTTTCAGAAGCAAGCGGACCATGTCGACGATCCGGGTCCGAAGGAACCGGAGAAACCGGCGGCGCCCGCCGCACCGGCGGCCCCCGCGGCGCCCGCAGCGCCGGCGACGCCCTACACGCCCGTCTCCGACACTTCCGGCACCACCGATCTAGCCGACCAGACGGACTACAGTGACATTTTCGGCGGTCTCACCGACGGCCAATCCCAGACCGATACGACCGATATCACGGATCCCTGGAATACCGACGGAGCGAGCGGAACAGGCACAGGTACCGGCGACGGTACCGGCACCGATTCGACCAGTGGCACGGCCTCGGGCGATTCCACGGCATGGGACCAGATAGCGAACGCCCTCACCGGTAACACCAGCGGCGCCGGGACCACCGGTCAGAATTCGGCCGGCACGAGCGCCGCGTCCGCGAGCCCGCAAATGGGGGCCATGAATCCCTTGGCTGGGTACATGAATAATCCGATGGGGAACTTCGGGTCGGGCGGATTCATGAACCAGGGGGGTAATCAGAACAACCCCGCATCGCAGTACGGCCAGAACCCCCTGTCCTCCGCTCTCGGAAGACAGGCGAATTCGCTTCTGCCCGAGGCAAATGCGGCGCAGACGGCGACGGGCGCCACCGCGCAGCAGGCCGCCTACACCAATCCGGCATCGGCCGTCTCGGCCACGCCGGCTTCCGGCACGCCCCCGCATATCGGCAATTCCATGGTCGACATGAAACTGCCGGACGGCAGTACGCCGCAGAAGGTTCCGGCAGTCGTGGCCGACGCCGTGAACAGGGCGTTCAACAATCCGAACGGCAGCGATGCGGCCGCCGCGTATGGCAGCGCCTACGCGCAGGCGACCCCGGTGGACCCTTCGAATCTGCATACCGGCGATGTCGTGCAATGGGCCGATCGCAGTGCGGTAATCGTTCGCGAGGGCACCGACAACTACTACATCATCACCGACGGCCAGATGCGGCACGTCGATCTGAAAGACCTTCCGAACTACGACAACGGGGCATTCGGTAAGTTCGGAGGATTCTTCCGACCGGCCGGTGCAGGCGATCCGAGCCAGGAGGGGCAGCTACAGGCGAACGCCGTCGTCCAACCGACCACAGTGGTCTCCGCGTCGTCGACGACCTCCGCACGCCCGCCGAGCACCGACACGCAAGAGACGTGACAGCCGCGACGGCCCGGTCGGCCGGGGACTTCCTGGTCGATGTCGCCGAGCGGATCGGGACCGGTTGCACGCCGGAATCTCTTCGCTCGGTGCTGCTTCTGGCCTGTGGTGGCCGATTGGACACACACACACCGCGCGGGAGTCGCTCCAGCGGGATCACACTGTCCGGGATACCGTTCGAAGCCAGCGTGACCGGCGGGCGGGGACACTCCGCCCGCCTGCTGCGCTACATCACCGAAACCACTACCTGGGAACCGGAGTTCACGGTTCGGCTGGAGGCATACCTCGCCGCCATCGCGCGGCTGGTTTCCTGGCTGCCGGATGGGAACGACGAGGTGGTCGACCTTCTGCACGCATTCGTCACCACTGTTTACCCTGATCCTGCCGCGATCGAGTGGGGTCGACGCCCGGCGATGTGGCTCGGGATGGTGCACCACCCCGCCGAGCCGGATCGCCTTGCCGGCCTGAAGGTGTACTGCAGCGGGGCCGCGAGGGCCGATGCCTTCGAGGCCGTGAGCCGACGGTGGCCCGGGTTCGAGGGATTGTGTCCGATACCCGTGAACGACGATCTGTTTCGCAACGCCGGGCTGGCGATAGAGGTCGACGCGCACGCCCGCCCGACGTACAAGCTCTACCTGCGAGCACGCTCCCGAGACGTAGCGGTGCCGATGAAATTGGTCCGCTATTTCGGCGAGTCCGCGTGGGAAACACTGTCCGAATTCACCCGGTGCGGTGTCGACGCCGCCCACTTGCACGACTTCAGCTACTTCGTCTGCTGCACCCGCCACGGAGATGAAGACCCTTCATACACCGTGTCTTTGGCTACGAAGCGCTCCGACGACATCAACGCGCTCGTACGTGAGCTGGCGGTGCGGCACCACGGCAGCACACGGGCGATCGATGCGATGGGTCACGCCGCGCGGTCCTGTGGCGCGATATGGCGTTCTTCAGCGCTCGCACTCGGCTTTTCACCGGAACATGGCATCGACAAACTGAACGTCTACGGCACACCGACGTGGGAGATCCCTCCGAGACCGAGCTCAGGCCCGCACGGCCGCTCGCACAATCGGAAGATTCGCGTTGACGTGCCCGAGCCGCAGTAAGGCACGGAGTTCGGCGAGCCTATCGAGGTCGTCGCCGTAGAGGCTGGCAATCTTCGCGTCTTCGAGGTCGACGACTCCGTACAGGTACGGGCGGCCGCCCAGCTCGCAACAGCGTCGCTGCAAGTCGCGAAAGGTCTGCCTGACAGCGGCTTCGGCGGCCGGATCGCGGTCGACGGTGGCATACAGTCCCACCCCGACCGAGACGGGTGCGGTGAGGACCGGTGCGAAGGCGAAGGGAACCGCGTCGGTCGGACGGCGCACGACCAGCGCGTAGATCATGGTCGAAGGATCGTCGAAGGGAGCCCGATCCAGCTGCGCCGCAACAGCTTCGAACATCGCGACACAGTGTTCCGCCGGTACCACGTAGTCGGCCCACATCCGTCCCCGATCGGCGGGAGGCGGCGGTGCGGCATGCGGATCGGTTTCCCACATCGGTGACTCGGTGAGGACGGCGCAGTTCTCGCCGGCACACGGTCGGGCCGGGCCGTCGCCACGCCATCCGGTTACCGACCGGATTCGGCCGTGCCGGGACATTCCCCAGTAGGAGTCGACGTCGCCGGCCCGCGCGACTCGGGCGGTATGTTCGGCCAGTGCGCCGAGCGTCGCGTGATCGTCCCGATGCTCGTGTATCCGCGGCTCGTATTCCACCGTCCGGAGTACCGCTCGCTCGATCAGGCCCACGGCGCCCAGTCCGCCGAGCGCGAACCGGAACAACTCGCCGTGTTCGGTTCGGGAACACCAACGGCTGCTTCCGGTTCCGTCGATCAACTGAATGCGCTCCACCTGGTCGACCTGCCAGCCGGATCGGATCGACTCGGACCCGGCGCCGCCGACCGACAGGGTGCCCCCGACAGACATGTGCAGATAATTCGGCAGAACCGGAAACGCCCGGCCGCGCCGGTTCAGATAACGCTCCAGCCCGTGCCAGCTCGCACCCGCGGGGACCTCGAACAATCCCTCGCCGAGGTCCCGGATCTCCCGGGTCGCGCTCTCGGGCGCGTACGTCACGAGCAGCTCGCCGGCGGTGACCGTCTGCCCCGCGCAGGAATGCCCGGAGCCCCGCAGCGTCAACGGCCGGCCGGAGCCGAGCAGGGCGGACGGAAAGGCGGACGGCAACCGATGAATCGCTCGAGGTGTGGCTCGATGCAAGCCACCGAAGTCGGTGTCGAATTCGGCGGCGGAAACCTCAGCGGCACTCATGATTTCGGCAGCGGTCGTGTCACCGTCCGGTCAGCGGTATGCGGCACGCCGTCATCGTAGCGAGCTGCCGGGACGGCTTCTCACTGCCAGGAGTAGGGCGCGGTCGGATCGTCACGCGCTGCCGTACCGCACCGACACTGAGCTTCCCGCCCGGAGCAGACGATCAGCCGCGGCCGACGGCGGCCTGGTGGTGCGATGACACCCGGCGAGCCGACCACACAGTGACGGTGAACAGGAACACCCCCGCGACGGCGAGGCCCGCTCCCACGACGGCTGGCGCGGTGTATCCCAGTCCCGCCGCGATCACCAGCCCGCCCAGCCACGCGCCCGCCGCGTTGGCGATGTTCAACGCCGCGTGGTTGAGGGCGGCGGCGAGGGTTTGGGCGTCGTCAGCGACGTCCATCAGGCGGGTCTGCAGGCCGGGAGCCAGTGCGGCTCCGGAGGCGCCGACCAGGAAGGCGCCCGCAGCGGCGGTGAACGGGTTGTGGGCTGCCGCAACGAAACCCGCGAGGATGACGACCATCGCGCTGAGTGCGACGAAGATCGAGCGGTCCACGCCGCGGTCGGCGAGGACGCCGCCGCCGATATTGCCCGCGACCATCCCCAGGCCGAACAGGGCCAGCACGATCGGTACGAGGCCCTGTCCCAGGCCGGCGACGTCGGTGAGGGTCGAGGTGATGTAGGTGTAGACCGCGAACATGCCGCCGAATCCGACCGCGCCGACCAGCAGCGTCAGCAGCACCTGCGGACGGCGTAGCGCGGTGAGTTCGGTGCGGGGATCGGTCACCCGGACCCCGTGCAGATCGGGTACGAAGCGGCTGATCGCGAACACCGTGGCGAGCCCGATGACGGCCACGACCACATAGGCGTCGCGCCAGCCGAGGCCCTGCCCCAGCCAGGTGGCGGCGGGGACGCCCACCACATTGGCGGCGCTCAGGCCCAGCATCACCGCGGCGACGGCCTTGGCCCGCTGCCCCACCGGAGCCAGCGAGGCGGCCGCGAGCGAGGCCACGCCGAAATAGGCGCCGTGCGGCAGGCCCGCGACGAACCGGGCCGCGACCAGAGCGGGAAAGGCCGGGGCCAGCACCGAGGCGATATTTCCGATGGTGAACGCGACCATCAAGGCGATCAGCAGGCGCTTGCGCGGCATCCGGGCGCACAGCGCCGCGATCACGGGCGCGCCGACCACCACGCCCAGCGCGTACGCCGAGACGGCATGTCCGCCGGTGGGCTCCGAAACATGCAGGTCCGCGGCGATGTCGGGCAGCAGTCCCATGGTGACGAATTCGGTGGTGCCGATCCCGAAACCGCCGAGCGCCAGCGCGAGCATCGCCGGAATGTGCCAATCGGTGCGAGTCCGCGGCGCCGCGCCGGAGCCGAGCGCCGCACGGGACGACGCGGCACTCGCGGGTGACTCCGATGGGAAGTCGACGGGTGGTGCGGTGCGCACGGGAGCTGAGTCGGCCATGGGTGTGGCCAACACGCGCGGTCGCCGCGGCGATACCGGCGGCCGGGGTGATTCGACTCACGCGATGGGGTGCGGAAAGCAATTCGGGCACCCGCGGCCACCGGGATCGGTGGGGGCGGGTGCCCGGATATGTCTACCGGCCGCGCCGGATTCCGGCCGGTCGTGAGCGTTCAGCTCAGTTCGCGCGCCAGGTTCGCATCCAGCACGCCGAGGAACTCCTCGGTGGTCAGATAGCCCTGGTTGCCGCCGACCAGCAGCGCCAGGTCCTTGGTCATCTGGCCGCTCTCGACGGTCTTGATGACGACGTCCTCGAGGGTCTGCGCGAAGCCGATGACCTCGGGGGTGTTGTCCAGCTTGCCGCGGTGCGCCAGACCCCGCGTCCACGCGAAGATCGAGGCGATCGGGTTCGTGGAGGTGGGCTTGCCCTGCTGGTGCTGCCGGAAGTGGCGGGTCACCGTGCCGTGCGCGGCCTCGGCCTCACAGGTGCGGCCGTCCGGGGTGAGCAGCACGGAGGTCATCAGGCCCAGCGAGCCGAAGCCCTGCGCCACGGTGTCGGACTGCACGTCGCCGTCGTAGTTCTTGCAGGCCCAGACGTAGCCGCCTTCCCACTTCAGCGCGGAGGCGACCATATCGTCGATCAGCCGGTGTTCGTAGGTCAGTCCGGCGGCCGCGAACTCGTCCTTGAACTCGGTCTCGAAGATCTCCTGGAAGGTGTCCTTGAACATGCCGTCGTAGGCCTTCAGGATGGTGTTCTTCGTCGACATGTAGACGGGGTAGTTCTGCTGCAGGCCGTAGTTCAGCGACGCCCGCGCGAAGTCCTCGATCGACTTCTTGAAGTTGTACATACCCATGACGACGCCGCCGTCCTCGGGCATCTTCACCACTTCGTGGACGATCGGCTCGGAGCCGTCCTCCGGGGTGAACTGAATCGTGACGGTGCCGGCCTGATGCACCTTGAAATCGGTGGCGCGGTACTGGTCACCAAAGGCGTGACGGCCGATGATGATCGGCTTGGTCCAGCCGGGAACCAGACGCGGGACATTGGAAATGATGATCGGCGCGCGGAAAATGGTGCCGCCGAGAATGTTACGAATCGTGCCGTTCGGCGAACGCCACATCTTCTTGAGGCCGAATTCTTCGACACGTGCCTCGTCGGGGGTGATGGTGGCGCATTTGACGCCCACGCCGTGCTTCTTGATGGCGTTGGCCGCGTCGACGGTGACCTGGTCATCGGTCTTGTCGCGGGTTTCGATGCCGAGGTCGTAGTACTCGAGGTTCACATCGAGGTACGGATGGATCAGCTTGTCCTTGATGAACTGCCAGATGATCCGGGTCATCTCGTCGCCGTCGAGTTCGACGACGGTCCCTTCAACCTTGATCTTGGACATGGATCTTCGTGTCCTCCTAAGGAAGGTGTGCTCCCATTGCACGGCCAGGCGAGCACGCTTGTGAGCGGACCCCAGCTGTTCAACAGACAACGTATACGCCCCGCGTTGTCCACGAGACGCCTGGTGCTAAACAAGACAAGCGTACTGGTGCGCTGGGTCTCACTGACAGGGGCGGTCCCATTGAGAGCTACCCGCGTCACACCGGCCCGATGGCGATCGACAGGGAAACGGACATACGCCGCGAACGTCCGCCTCGAATCGGCCGAGCCCAACCCTCGCCCCGGTCGTGCCCGATTGTTACCATCCACGGCAGGTCATGAGCGCCAGCGCCAAGCCCCGGCTCGCTGGCCGGCAACCCTCCAGTTGCGGTGGGGTGCTCCGGGTGATTGACCGGGCTCTCGAAAGCCGAGAGCAAGCGCGACTGTCAGGAGCAACAAGTGAGCGAGTCCACCGTGCCCATCGCCGGCAAGTCCGTGGAGGCGGCGGAGCGGCGCAGCCGTATCGCTACCATCGGGGATGTGTGTGCCCCAGCCCTCCGTACCGCCTCGACCACGCGCGCGCTCTCGCCGTGCGCCGACCCGGCGGCCGCCGGCGCCGCGTTCCGGCAGGTCCGCGGGCCGATGCGGGTGACAGGGATCGATCGCGTGGCACGGCTCGACGTGGTGACGGCACGGTGACCGTGAGTATCGAATCGAGCACGTCACGCCCGGGCGCAACGACACTGCTACCGCCGCCGGACGGCACGGTGGGCATCATCGGCGTCGGCGATGTCCGCCTCGAGAACGGCGCGGTCGTCCCCGGTGTCGAACTGGCCGTGCAGCGCTGGGGTGAACTGGCCCCCGGCCTGGACAACGTGGTGCTGGTCGAACACGCGCTGACCGGTGATTCGCACGTCTGCGGGCAACCCGACGAACTGCACGCCCTGCCGGGCTGGTGGGACGGACTGGTCGGGCCCGGCGCGGCACTGGACACCGACCGCTGGTGCGTGATCGCGACCAACGTTCTGGGTGGTTGCCAGGGCAGCACCGGCCCCTCGTCCCTCGCGCCGGACGGAAAGCCCTGGGGCGCACGCTTTCCGGAGATTTCGATCCGCGACCAGGTGAGCGCCGAAGTGGCGCTGCTGGACCTGCTCGGGCTGACCCGCATCGCCGCGGTGGTCGGCGGTTCGATGGGCGGCATGCGGGTGCTGGAATGGATGGTCGGATACCCCGATCGCGTCGACGCGGCCCTGGTGCTGGCGGTCGGCGCCCGCGCCACCGCGGATCAGATCGGCACCCAGACCACCCAGATCGCCGCGATCACCTCGGATCCGGACTGGCAGGACGGCGATTACCACGGCACCGGCCGCCGGCCGCTGGCCGGTCTGCGCATCGCGCGCCGGATCGCGCATCTGACCTACCGCACCGAATTCGAACTCGACCACCGGTTCGCCAATACCGCGCAGGGCGACGAAAACCCTTGGGACGGTGGACGTTATGCGGTGCAGAGCTATCTGGAGCATCAGGCCGACAAGTTGGTCGCACGGTTCGACGCGGCCACCTACGTGCTGCTGACCGAGGCCATGAACCGGCACGACGTCGGCCGCGGACGCGGCGGCATCGAGGCCGCGCTGGCCGCCACCCCGGTGCCGTGCGTGGTCGGCGGCGTGGATTCGGACCGGTTGTACCCGTTGCGGACCCAGCAGGAACTGGCCGATCTGCTGCCCGGCTGCAAAGGTCTGGAAGTCGTGCATTCACGCGACGGCCACGACGGTTTCCTCACCGAGATCGAGGCCATCGGCAAATTGCTGGAGCAGACGATGGAATTGGCGCGCGCCGCACAGGACGCCCGCGAATCCTGAGTCCGTCCTGCGAGTTCAGCCGACCGAGTTCAGCCGACGCCGAGGCTGCTGATGGTGGCCGCCAGCACGATGATCGCGCCGCCCAGCACGGTATAGGCGCCGATGTCGAACGGACGGCTGCGCACCGCCAGCAGCCCGACTCGCGCCGACGGCAGGCACAACCGGAACACGGCCGCGAGCAGCGTCGCACCGCCGATGAAGAACGCACCGCGCCGCCACCGGTCCTGCGCCAGGAAAACCACCGCGACCAGCAGCACCACGACGACCAGCAGCATCGGCAGATGAACCTGGAAGAAGCGGCTCGCCGGGCTGGAATGCTGCGGGTGGGTGGTCGGCACGTCGGTCACGGCTGCGATTCTCGCATGTCCGGTCGTGCCGCCACCGGGAGCGGGTACCGTCTCGGTGTGCTCAAGCTGGTGTTCTTCGAACCGCGTATCCCACCGAACACGGGCAATGCGATCCGTCTGGCGGCCGGCACGGGGTGCGAACTGCATCTGATCGAGCCGCTCGGATTCGATCTGTCGGAGCCGAAGCTGCGCCGCGCCGGATTGGACTACCACGATCTCGCGGTGGTCACCGTGCACGAAAACCTTTCCGCCGCATGGAAATCCCTGCGGCCCGAGCGCGTCTTCGCCTTCACCACCCATGCCACCACGCACAACACCGATATCGCCTACCGTGCCGGTGACGTCCTGCTGTTCGGTCCGGAACCGACCGGCCTCCCGGACGACGTCCTGGCCGACCCGCACATCACCGACCAGCTACGCATCCCCATGCTGCCGGGCCGCCGGTCGATGAACCTGTCCAATGCCGCTGCGGTCGCGGTGTACGAGGCATGGCGGCAGCTGGGGTTCCCGGGAGCCGTATAGGTACCGTCGGGCGCCTCAGAGGTCGATCGCGAAGCGTTTGAAGCGGGAGGTGGCGCCCGCGGTGAGGTGGACGGCCGACTTGGGCACACCGTAGTGCTCGGCGAGAAGTTCGATCGCGGCCTTGTTGGCCTTGCCCTCCACCGCGGGGGCGCGTACGTACAGCTGCAGGGTGCCGTCGTCGAGGGTTTCGACGAGTGGGCCCTTGCGGCTGTTGGGTTTGATGGTCGCGCGGACCACGGTCGGCACGTGCGGCTCCTCGATCTTCGGGCGGTGCGGATATTCGGCCGGTGCGACGAGCGTAGCCGCGATGGTTCAGCGGAAATCGCGCGACTTCGAGGCCATCCGCAGGTCCATGCGCTGCAGATGTTCGGCCACCACGCTCACCACGCCCTCGGCGTTCTGCACCCGGCCCCGGATCAGCAGCGCGGGGGCGCCTTGGGCGATGCGGCGGTAGCGGCGCCACAGGCCCACCGAGCACACCACGTTCACCATGCCGGTCTCGTCCTCCAGGTTGATGAAGGTGACTCCGGACGCGGTGGCCGGTCGCTGCCGGTGCGTCACCGCGCCGCCGATCAGTACCTTGGACCCGTCGGGCACGGCGAGCAGCCGGTTCGCGGCGACCACGCCGAGTTCGTCCAGGCGCGGGCGCAGGAATTCGGTGGGATAGCGGCCGGGCGACACACCGGTCGCCCACACGTCGGCGGCCGCCATTTCCAGTTCGCTCATGCCGGGCAGCGCCGGCGCGTCGGTGACCGCCCCGGTCCCCGGCAGCCGATCCGCCCGCTCCCCCGCCGCCGCACCGGCCGCCCACAGCGCCTGCCGCCGATCGAGCCCGCGGCCGGACGCGGATTCGATACTGCCGAGCGCACCCGCGGTGGCCAGGGCCTCGGCCTGCGGCACGGACAACTCGACCCGGCCGGTCAGGTCCAGGAACGATCGATAGGGACCGGAGGACCGTGCCGCCACGATCTTCTCGGCCACGTCGTCCCCGATGTGCCGGACCGCGGACAAGCCCAGCCGCACCTGGGTTCCGTTCTGCTCGAGCGTCGCTCCGGCCAGGCTGTGATTGATATCCGGCCCGTGCACCACCACCCCGTGCCGGCGGGCGTCGGCCACCAGCGACTGCGGAGAGTAGAAACCCATCGGCTGCGCGTTCAGCAGCCCCGCGCAGAACGCGGCGGGATGATGCAGTTTGAACCAGGCCGAATAGAACACCAGCGCGGCGAAACTCTGCGAATGACTTTCCGGGAAACCGAAATTCGCGAAGGCGTAGATCTTCTCGTAGATGCGATCGGCCAGCTCTCCGGTGATTCCGTGCAGATCGCGCATGCCCTGATAAAAGCGGCCGCGCAGCCGCTCCATGCGCTGCGGTGACCGTTTCGATCCCATCGCGCGGCGCAACTGATCCGCCTCGGCGGGAGTGAACCCCGCGATATCGATCGCCATCTGCATGAGCTGTTCCTGGAACAGCGGAATTCCGAGGGTGCGAGCCAGCGAACTCTCGAGCGCCGGATGGTCGAGCGTGACCTCCTCCCGGCCGTTGCGCCGGCGGATATAGGGATGCACGGAACCGCCCTGAATGGGACCGGGCCGGATCAGCGCGACCTCCACGACGAGATCGTAGAAAGCACGCGGGCGCAGCCGCGGCAGCGTCGCCATCTGGGCGCGCGACTCGACCTGGAACACTCCCACCGAATCCGCGCGCGCGAGCATCTCGTAGACGGCGGATTCGGTGAGATCGAGGGCGTGCAATTCGACGACCTCACCTTTGTGCTCGCGCACCAGATCGATCATGTAATGCAGGGCCGAGAGCATGCCCAGGCCGAGCAGATCGAATTTCACCAGACCCGCTGCGGCACAATCATCCTTGTCCCACTGCAGCACGCTGCGGCCGGGCATACGCGCCCACTCCACCGGGCAGACGTCGGCGATCGGCCGATCACAGATCACCATGCCGCCGGAATGAATTCCGAGATGCCGCGGCAGGCCCTCGATCTCGCCCGCCAGTTCCAGGACCCGATCCGGAATATCGGTATGCGTCTCGGACGCCACCCCGGTCCACCGGCTCACCTGTTTGCTGAACGCGTCCTGCTGCCCGGGCGAAAACCCCAGCGCGCGAGCGGCATCGCGTACCGCGGACTTACCGCGATAGGTGATCACATTGGCCACCTGCGCGGCGTATTCGCGACCGTACTTGCGGTAGACGTGCTGGATCGCCTCCTCCCGGCGATCGGATTCGATATCCAGATCGATATCGGGCGGACCGTCGCGTTCGGGCGCCAGAAAGCGTTCGAACAGAAGATCGTTGGCGACCGGATCCACATTGGTGATGCCGATCGCGTAGCAGACCGCGGAATTGGCCGCCGACCCCCGGCCCTGGCACAGGATGTCGTTGCGCTTGCAGAAGTGGACGATGTCGTGCACGACCAGGAAATAGCCGGGAAAATTGAGTTCGGTGATGATCCGTAGTTCGTGTTCGATCTGCCGGTACGCCTTGGGATTTCCCTCCGGCGGGCCGTATCGCTCGCGCGCCCCGGCGAGGGTGAGTTCTCGCAACCAGGAATTCTCGTCGTGGTCGGGCGGCACGTCGAACGGCGGCAATTCGGGGGCGATCAAACGCAGATCGAAGGCGCATTCGCGGGCCAGATCGACCGCCCCGGCCACCGCCTGCGGGCATTCGGCGAAGAGCCGGGCCATTTCCGCGCCCGACCGCAGATGCCCGCCGCCGGTCGGCGGCAGCCAGCCGTCGATCTCGTCCAGACTGCGCCGGGCCCGGATCGCCGCCAGCGCCATCGCCCGGCGCCCCTGGGCGGGGGTGGCGAAATGCGCTGCGGTCGTGGCGATCACCGGCACATCCAGCCGTGTGGCGAGGGCGATCAGCCGCGCATTGCGTTCGTCGTCGTCGGGCACTCCGTGGTGGGTGAGTTCGACGCTCACCCGGTCGCGTCCGAACAGATCCATCAACCGGCGCAGCTCCGCCTCCGCCTCGGCATCACCACGTTCCAGCGCCCGGCGCACGTGACCTTTGCGGCAGCCGGTGAGGATATGCCAGTGCCCGTCCGCGGCGGCGGCGAGCCGATCCAGGTCGTACCGCAGAATTCCCTTCTCGCCGGCCACCATATGTGCCGCCGACATCTCCCGCGACAGCCGCCGATATCCCTCCTGCCCGCGCGCCAGCACCAGCAGATGCGGTCCGGACGGATCCGGCTCCCCCGTGCGCGGCTGGGAATCGTCCATCGGCGCCGAACCGAATATCGTCGCCGCGTCGCGGGTTTCCCCCAGCGACAATTCGGCGCCGAACACCGTCGGCAGCCCCCATTCGGCGGCGGCCTCCGCGAAACGCACCACACCGTAGAAGCCGTTGTGATCGGTGAGTGCCAGGGCCTCGAGCCCCAGCCGCACCGCCTCCTCCACCATTTCCTCGGGTTGGCAGGCGCCGTCGAGAAAGCTGTAGGCCGAATGCGTGTGCAATTCCGCATACGGCACCAGCGGACCGCTCGCCTCCGGCCGCGTACCCGCCCGATATTCGCCGCGGGTATGCGACCACGCCGGGCTGTCCCCGCCGTCGCCCGGTGGGGTGGCCCCGCGCCCGGGCAGACCGGAGAGCACCCGCTCCATTTCCGCCCAGGTGGGCGGGCCGTTTCCCCAGCCCATACCGCTCACACCCTCGCCGATTCGAACGTATATTCGATACCGATGCTAGCTCGCGAGCACCGGGTTCGGGAAGGCAACCCCGCCGCGGTCAGCAACACGCCGCCGATCACCGGCCCCGCCGCCATCGCCGCCCCGCCGGCGGCCGTCCACAGGCCGACCGCCGCGCGTGTCCGGGGTCGGCGTAGGCGCGCCGGACCATCGCCAGGGAGGCCGGGAGCTGGATCGCGGCCCCCAGGCCCTGCGCGAAACTCTCTCGGCCGCGGGCCGGAACGGACCGCCGCGATATACGTCGCTGGAATCCGACTGATTCGAATCCTTTTCGCGGATATCGACTCGCCCTAATGTCACTGCGCGAATCGACGGCGGGAAGGAAAGGGACCCCATGTCTGTACTGGAGTCCGCGCCGGCGAGTACGCGCGCCGGGGGGCAGCACGAGCAGCGGCCGGAACATCTCGGCGCCGCCGAAACTCGAACAGCGGTGGCGGCGAGCCTGATCGGCACCACGGTCGAGTGGTACGACTTCTTCCTCTATTCCACCGCCGCGGGCATCGTCTTCAACAAACTGTTCTTCCCGGATACGAGCGCGTTCGTCGGAACCATGCTGTCGTTCGCGACATTCGCGGTCGGTTTCGTGATGCGTCCGGTCGGCGGATTGGTTTTCGGCCATATCGGTGACCGCATCGGGCGCAAACGCACCCTCGCACTGACCATGGCGATCATGGGCGGGTCGACCGCGCTGATGGGTGTCCTGCCGACCAGTGCCGCGATCGGTATCGCGGCGCCGATCCTGTTGCTGGGGTTGCGCATTCTGCAGGGTTTCGCACTCGGCGGGGAATGGGCCGGTGCGGTCCTGCTGGCCGTGGAACACAGTCCCCGCAAGAAGGTCGGCCGGTTCGGCAGCTATCCGCAGATCGGTCTGGCGCTCGGCCTCGCACTCGGCACCGGCGTCTTCGCCCTGCTGCGTACGGTCCTGAGCGAGCAGGCATTTCTCGACTACGGCTGGCGAATCGCCTTCGGCGCCAGCGTGGTTCTGGTGGTCATCGGCCTGGTGGTGCGGCTCAAGATCGACGAGACGCCCGCGTTCCGGGAAATCGACCGGCTCAATCGGATCTCGAAAGTGCCTGTGGTCGAACTGTTCCGGAATGCGCGCACCCGGCGCAACACCGTCCTCGGCCTGCTCTCGCGGTGGGGCGAGGGCGCGGCGTTCAACACCTGGGGCGTCTTCGCGATCAGTTTCGCGACCGGGCATCTCGGATTCGAACAGGTTCCGGTACTGCTCGCGGTGACTATTGCCGCGGTCGTGATGGCCGCCCTCATTCCGGTATCCGGAAATCTGACCGACAGGTTCGGGCCGCGCCGGGTCTATATCGCCGGTATCGCCGCGTACGGCGTGCTGGTGTATCCGGTGTTCGCGCTGTTCGAGGTCGGCAATATCGTCGTGTTCACCCTCGCGATCATCGCGGTGTTCGGTGTCGCCCATGCCCTGTTCTACGGTGCGCAGGGCACGTTGTACGCCGGACTGTACCCGGCCGAGGTGCGCTACACCGGACTCTCGTTCGTCTACCAGGTCTCGGGGATCTACGCCTCGGGCATCACCCCGATGATCGTCACGGCGCTGATCGCGGTGGGCGGCAGAACACCCTGGCTCGCCTGCGGTTATCTGGTGGCGACGGCGGTGATCAGCGTGGTCGCGACGCTGTTCATCAGCGAGGACGACCGGCTCACCGCCTGAGCCCGCTCAACCGCCGGCGTACAGGGCGCGACGCCGCCGACGCGCACGCCGGACCGCCTGCTCCGCGGCGGCGGCGGCTTCTCGTTCGGATGCCCCCGCCGCGATCGCCTTCGCCCGGGCATCGGCCCCGGCCTTCTCGTCCCTGGCCGCCGAACGCCGGCGCAACGCTGTCCACAGACCCACCGTCGTCTCCTCCCGCACAGATATCCGAACACCCAGCATGACCGCGGGAGTACCCGGCCGGCATCGCCCTGCGGGATGACCGGCGGAGGGTGGATGTAGTCCTCGTGGCCTACCCGGCTCCCCCCGGCGATGTGCGCCGGCCCCTTGGCAGCCGAACTTACTTTGGAGTAAGTTCGGGGGAAATCGACCTGCAAGGGAGCAGCGATGTCGGATAACCACGCGGCCGAACAGGGCTATCTGTCCCGTCGGCGGGCACGCCGGGATCTCACCGGGAAACACGTCGTCATCACGGGCGCCTCCTCCGGAATCGGGCGGGCGGCGGCGACGGCCGTCGCCGCCAAGGGCGCCGTGGTACTGCTGCTCGCGCGCCGCGACGAGGAACTGAACGCCGTGGTCGAGGAGATCACCGCCGCGGGCGGGCGGGCCTACGCCTATCAATGCGACGTCACCGATTCCGATTCGGTGGACCGGACCGTGAAGTCGATTCTCGACACGCACGGCCACGTCGACATGCTGGTCAACAATGCCGGCCGCTCCATCCGGCGCGCCGTGCACCGATCCACCGACCGGCTGCACGATTTCGAACGGACCATGGCGGTCAACTACTTCGGCGCGGTGCGAATGACGCTGGCACTGCTGCCCCAGATGCGGGAGCGCAAATCCGGACACATCGTCAACATCTCGAGCGCGGGGGTCCAGGTCGCCACCCCGCGGTTCGCCGCCTATCTGGCCAGCAAGGCCGCGCTGGACAAGTTCGCCGAGGTCACCGCGGCCGAAATGCTCTCCGACAACATCACTTTCACGACCATCCACATGCCGCTGGTGCGGACGCCGATGATCGCGCCCAGCGGTAAACAGGGACCGTCGGAATCTCCCGAATGGGCGGCGGCCACCATCGTGCGCGCGCTGAGCGAGCGTCCGCGGCGCATCGACGTGCCCGTGGGCACCCTGGCCGAATACGGGACGCTGTTCGCGCCGGGGATCAAGGATCGCGTCATGCACCGGTACTACCGGGCGCTGCCGGACTCCCCCGCCGCCAAGGGTGAGCTGCCGGTCGAGGACGAACCGGAGTCGGAAGTGCCCGCGCTGCAGGCGAAACCGCAACGCAAGTCGTCGACGGCGGGACGGGTCACGCGCTCGACGTTGCGCCGCGCCGCTCGATTGGTGCCCGGCACCTACTGGTGAACGCGGCAGCGGACCGCAGGCACGGCACTCACCATCGAGTGGTCTCGCGGATTTCGTCCGCGACGATCGCCGACGCCGGTTTCGGGGCCGCGCCGCAGCTCGCCTGCCGGGGCGGATAGCCGACGGTCCGCGTGCTGACCAGCCACCGGCGGCCGTCGGCGTGGGTCACCTCCGCGGCGCCGGCGAAGGTCGCCGGATCCGAGATCGGGGTGTCCGGCTCGACAGCCGTCACCGTCAGCTGGTCGAGGGCCGCCGGCACCCGTTCGCGCACCGCGATCTCCGCCACCTGCTCGACCGGGGAAAGGCCGCTTCGTCCGCGAAAACCATTCAACGACAGATCATTACGCCCGACAGCCGCGACCGCGCGGACCGCATCCTCGCCGTCGACCCGGCCGTAGGTCAGGCCCTCGGGCAGGATCACCATCGCGGGTGCGAACCGATGCCCACCGGTATGCGAGCACTCCCAGACCTGATCCGGATATTCGGCCGCCAGCCGGGCCGCGATCGGACGTCCCAGCCGGGCACAACACTGATCGCGCTTGCCGTGGGCGCACACCAGGGTCAGCGGATCGGTTACGCGCTCACCGATTCCCGGCGCGGGACCGTTGAGTACCTGCAGGTCGATATCGAGAAGCTGTTCCGGATCGGTGACGGTCAGACTTTCGCACCACGAACCCCGCGGCCGGGAGGCGGCGAGCAGAACCGTTCGCACACCGGTGAATTCGCCGCGACCGGGACGCCGGATGAGGGTGGGACGGACTCGCGCGGCCTTGGTCCGTGCGGCCAGTCTGGCGGTGAGCTCGGCGCCGAGAACCGCATCGCCGATCACATCGCGGCCCCAGGCGCCGGGTTGTTCGATGCACAGCCAGCCGCTCACCCGGGTCGCGCTGCCCGGCAGCGGAATATCGGCCGCGGCCGCCGAACACGGCAACCCGTCGAATTCGATCGCGGGCACCTGCGACGTGGGTGGTGCGGAACGGGAATCGGCCCCCACGTTCAGTGCTCCAGGAACGGCAGCACCACCGAAGCGAATTCCCGATACCGGTCGCGGTGGATGCTGTGCCCGCAGGTGAAGGCCTCGACCCGGCAGTCCGGCACGCTGGCGCGGAAGATCTCCAGCTTCTCCGGATCGACCATGCCGCCGGGACCGCCGCGCAACATCACCGTGGAGGCGGTGATATCCGCCAGCCCCTCCCACCATTCCGGATGCGGTTTACGGAACTGCTCGAGCGCCGGAGTGGTCATCGACCGATCGAAGGCGAGGACCGCGCGCGGGTGACGCAGCAGACTGGTGGTGGCATGCCACAGTTCCGGCACCGACGGCAGCCGCCGGGTGAGGGTGAGTTGTTCGTCACCGGAGCGCAGCGGCAGCGGCTGCTCCTCGAGTACCAGCCGCCGGACCAGCGCCGGTCGTTCGATGGCCACCCACGAGCAGGCGTATCCGCCCAGCGAATGGCCGACCAGATCGACAGTGGGCAGTTCCAGCCGATCACAGAGGTTCAGCAGATCCGCGCCGAAGTCCTCGAACCGGTACGAGGCGGTGTGCTCGCTGCGGCCGTGGCCGCGCAGATCGGGGATGATCACCCGGCGCCCGGACCGGATCAGCGCGGTGGCGAAGCGATCCCAGGTGTGGCCGTCGCCACCCATCCCGTGCACCAGCACCACCGGGATCTCCGAGAGCGGATGCGTGGTCGGCGCGCTGCCCGAATCCCGATAGGCGATCTGCACCCCCGCCAGGGGCACCCGGATGACGTTCGACTCCACGATCAGCCAGGGTACGTCGCCGTGGGCGCCGTCGCCGCAGCGTGTGGGGTGTTCCATAGCCCGCGCCCGGGCCGGGGCTACGCCAGCCCTATTCGTAGAGGCCCTCCACGTGCCAGATGTGGTCGTAGCCGAGCAGCAGTAGGGCACGCTCCTCGGTGTCGAGCAGGATCTGCACGCGGACGGCGCCGCCGGAATCGCCGGTGGCCCACCAGCGTTCGTCCAGCAGCCAGGGCCCGGCCCAGCCCGCGACCGGCCACGACTTCTTGCCCCAGTGCAGTTCGGCCGGTTCGGCGGTGAACTCGCCACGATCGGTGAGCCAGATCGGGCTGCCGTCGCCGGACTCCAGCCGGACCTCGGGACGGTTGCCCAGCACCACCGCGGGGGCCGGTTGCGGAAGCCGCCCCGGCCACGGCAGGCCGGGGTCGGCGGCGGGGACCAATTCCTCACCGAAGGTGATCAGGGTGACACGTTCGACGGGTCCGCGACCGCCGCTGAGGACACCGATCCGCACCGCCTCACCGCCCAGCAGACCCTGCACCCGGGTCAGGGCACGGCGGGCGCGTTGATCCTCCTCGCCGACCCCGCCCCAGAGCCCGAGTTGCAGCGCACCGGCCGCCACCACCTCGACCGGTTCCAGGCGCAGCAAGGTGATCGGAGCGGACGGCGGCGCTTCGGCATCACCCGTCCGCCCGTGTTTCCCGGCGTTCCGGGCGCGGTGGGTGAGCCAGCCGTCCAGCTGCCAGCGCACCCGGTCCGCGGTGGTTTCGGGGGTGAGCGGCTGGGCACACCGCCAGATTCTGGACAGGGCTTCCCCGGCCCCGGTTTCGGCGTGGACCGCGAGCCGGGTGCAGGCCACCGAGGCCGCCGCCAGTCGTTCGTGCAGCCGGGTGGCGAGCATACGACCGGCGAAGGCGGCGGCATCGACCCGCTCGATCGGCGGATCGCACCGGTACTCCACCATCAGATCCGGGGCGGGCGGGGCCGCCGAGGGCGGGCGCTCCGGTTCGGCGCGGGCACACCGGTGCGCCCGGATCGCGTCGGCGCCGAAACGGGAGGCGACCTCGGCGGGCGTGAGGGCCGCGAAATCACCGATCCGGCGTAAACCCAAGCGATGCAACAGATCCACCAGTTCGCCGCGTTCCGGCGGAGCCAGGCTCGGCTCGACGGCCAGCTCGCCCACCGGCAGCGGCGCCAGGAAATTCGCGGCGGCGCCGGGCGCGACGATCTGCGCCCGGCGCGCGGCGATCACCGCGGCCGACAGTTCGTCGGCGATGCCGATGCGGCATTCCACACCGAGTGCGGCGACCGCGTCGACCAGGCGTTCGGCGGCCTCCTCCTCGGAACCGAAGTAGCGGGCGGCGCCGCGGGCGGCGAGGACCAGTAGGCCGGGCCGCAGGACCTCCACGCCCGGCACCGTCGCGTCCACGGCCGTCGCCACCGGTTCGAACAGACGCGCGTCGCGGTCCGGATCCGCCTGCGCCACATGGAGGTCCGGGCATCGCGCCTGCGCCTCGCGCCTGGTCAGACCGCGCCGCACTCCCGCGTCGCGCGCCACCGCCGAACAGGCCACCACTCGATTCGCGTGCAGTACCACCACCGGTCGCAGCGGTGAGAGATCGGCCACGGCGGCGGCCGCGGCGGCCGGCCAGTCCGGACACCACACCGCCAGTACGCGAAATCCGGGGCGTTTCATCTCGCTCCCCTGCCGCGTTTCATCACGCACCCACTGCCGACAGTGTCGTCGGCGGCGAATCCGATTCCGGGACAAGCCATTCGACCCGGCCGTCACGCGGGCACAGATCGAGGGTGCCGGTGCGTTCCGGTGCGGACCGGCCGCGCACGCAGACGTCCAGGCGCACCGACCGCAGCCGGCCGCGGCCACGCCCCAGGCCCGAATAGCCCGCGACCCGGGTGTCGATCCGCAGCATCGGACCGCTCCAGGCGCCGCCGGTCACCACGAGCGTGGACCCTTTGCTGCGGGCGCGGGCGGCGAGAATTCGAGTTCGGCTGGGCGGCACCGACATACCGGCCAGGCCGACCACCACCAGATCCAAACCATCCAGCAACACTGCGGCGACCTCCACCGGATCCGGGCCGGGCTCCGTCACCACGGCCAGCCGGCCCAGATCGGCGCCCATCTCGGCGGCGGCGAGCAACCCGAGCCGCGGCAAACCGATCGCCGCGGCGTAACCGCCACCACCGGTCACCGCGGCCAGCAGGCCGGTCAGCAGCGACCCCGCACCCGAGTAGGCCACCACCGACCCCTTCGGCACCCCACCCTCGGGCAGCAGTCCGGCCAGGGCGGGCGGTACGGGAAGCAGCTCTCTGCGCAGTTCAGCGGCGGTCGGCGGGCGTTCCACGACCTCGACCCCACGGGCCGGAACCGCGGCCATCCGCCGCCGCAGCTCCGCCAGCTGCACGGCTCGCGCATCACCCGCCGAACCCATCTCGCCGACCACCTATCTCTCACCGAATGGACTCCACCGCACTCGATGCACCGCACCGCCGCATCGGCTACATTCCGCTCCTCCTCCACCTCACCCGCCGCGCCGGAGCCCGCCTCCCGCGACAGCGCCCGGAAGCATCGACGAGAGGTGCAGCACCGATTCAGCTATCGATCTTAATCGAATATACGTTCGATCCGGTGACAGTAGAACCTTCCGACCGGTCTCCGTCAAGCCGCACCGGCCCACGTGTCACATCAGCCCCACTGCGACTGTTCCGTCACCGGTCGCGGCTGTTGTCCACGCCACCCGTCAGTGACATCCGACGGCCTGCCCGCCGGGCTGTGACCGCCGCCAACCCCGGTCCGAAGCAGGCCGGTCGCCCTGGTTTTCGGCTATCCTCGCGCCGTGACCGAACGCGCCCGCCCCATCGTCGGCCCCGACTATCTCGTCGCCGGCCGTTACCGCCTGCAGTCCAAACTCGGAGGCGGCGGTATGGGTGCGGTATGGCTCGCCACCGACCGGCTGCTCAACCGCGAGGTCGCCATCAAACAGGTGCTCACCACCGCGGGACTCAGCGAGGCCGAGGCGACCGAGGTGCGCAACCGGATCGTGCACGAGGGCCGCGTCGCGGCCAAGCTCTCGCACGAGCACGCCATCGCCGTCTACGACGTGGTGCTCGAGGCGGGGGAACCGTGGCTGGTGATGGAGTATCTGCCCTCGCGCAGCGTCGCCAAGGCGCTCGCGCTGGCCGACACCCTCTCCCCCATCGAGGTCGCACAGATCGGTGCGCAGGTGGCCGATGCGCTGGCCGCCGCCCATGCCGCCGGGATCGTGCATCGCGATATCAAACCGGGCAATATCCTCGTCGCCGATCGGGGCTCCGACGTGGGCAAGGCCAAACTCAGCGACTTCGGTATCTCCAGTGCCGGTGAGGCTTTCGACGAGCCGGAGGACGTGATCACCGGCACCCCGTCCTATCTGCCGCCGGAGGTGGCGCGCGGTGCTCAGCCGGGCCCGGCCAGCGACGTATTCTCCCTCGGCGCAACGCTGTACACCGCGATCGAGGGGCATCCGCCGTACGGATTCGACGACGACAACGACGTCATCGTCACGCGTGCGGCGATGGCGCAGATCATTCCGCCCACTCGCAGCGGACCGCTCACCCAGGTGCTGCTGCACATGATGGAGCCGGCGCCGCAGCGTCGCCCCACCATGGCCGAGGCGCGCGAGGAAATCCTCACCGCCGCATTCGGTCCCGGCACCGGACCCTATATTCTCGGCGCCCCGATCCGCACCGACGACGGCACGATTCCGGCCTGGGCCGCCCGCAATTCGGCGGCCGGACTGCGCAGTCCGCATTCCGCGCCGCTGCCCCGCCCGCCGCGGGTCGTCGCGGCCGGAGCCGTTGCGCAGCAACCGAAATTGGGGAAATCGAAACTCGTCGACATCGACTTCACGAAGTTCGGGCCCAATGCGGCGCCGCTCGCGATCGCGGTGGGCCTGCTGATCGGACTGCTCATCCTGATCGTGGTGCTCGTCGCCGCGATGTAGGCGCGACTCAGTCGATGCGCCGGCGGTGCGCCCAGCGTGTCAGCGCGTTGCGGTTGGACTGCTGGGTTTTTCGCAACACGTTGGAGGCGTGGGTTTCCACGGTCTTCACCGAGATGAACAGGGTTTCGGCGATTTCGCGATAGGTGTAGCCGCGGGCCAGCAGCCGCAACACCTCCAGTTCACGCGGGGTCAGCGAATCCAGTTCCGGGTCCAGCGGGGGTTCGGGAGCCGGTGACCGCCCGGTGAACGAGTCCAGCACGAAACCGGCCAGCCGCGGACTGAACACCGCGTCGCCGCCCGCGACGCGCCGAATGCCTTCGGCCAGTTCGGAACCGGAGATGGTCTTGGTGACGTAACCGCGCGCGCCCGCACGGATCACCGCGATCACATCCTCGGCGGCGTCGGAGACGCTCAGCGCCAGGCATACCGGGCCGTTACCCGACGCCGAACCGTTCGGGCGATCGTCGATGCCCTGCAGGACCGCCACACCCCCGCCGTCGGGCATATGCACATCCAGCAGCACCACATCGGGTCGCGCGGCATCGATCCCGGCCACGGCCTCGGCGACGGTACCCGCCTCCCCGACGACATCCATATCGGCTTCGCGGCTCAACTCCGCCCGCACCCCCGACCGGAACACGGCGTGGTCGTCGACCAGAAAAACCCGGATCGTCACAGTTCTCCTCACCTCGAGCCGGCCCGCTGCCGGGCGCGGCGGCGCCAACTCATCGGTACCACATCGGTGGTCGGGGTGCTCGGCACCGGCCTCGAGGACGGCGGCATCACCGTCGGTCCGAATTCTGTCCACTCCGCGGGTGCGTCCGCTAGTGCGACCGGCGGGGGCCGGTCTCCGCGGTCTCCCCTCGCGATCCCCCGGTCTCGGCCTGATGCGGCCCGGCCTGCTGTGTCTCGGCCTGCTGCGGCCGGTCCTGCGCATCGCCGGCGCCGTCCGTTTCGCCGGAGGCGGGCATCTCGGTCTCGGCGTCGTCGAACCCGCCGGTTTCGCTCTGACCTTCGGAATCCTTGCGGGGCATCATGATTCGCACCTCGGTGCCGCGGCCGGGTGCGGTCTGCACCTCGACGGTGCCGCCGCGGCGTTCGATCCGGGCGTGAATGGATTTCGCCAGGCCCTGCCGGTCCGCCGGAACGGCGGCCGGATCGAAACCGGTGCCGCGATCGCGCACGAAGATGCTGACCTGATGCGGTTCCACCTCGGCGAAGACGTCGATCGTCGGCACACCGGCATGTTTGGCGGCGTTGACCAGCGCCTCGCGGGTGGCGCCGAGCAGGGCGGTGAAATGTTCCTTCGGCAGGCCGAATCCGGTGTCGCCGACATCCATCGAGACGTCGCCGACGGTCACCGGAGTGACCTGGACGCCGTGCTGGTCCTCCACCTCACCGGCGATCGTGCGCAGGGCGGCGGCCAGGCTCGACTGCGCGGGCATGGAATCCTCGAACAACCACTTCCGCAGTTCCCGCTCCTGGCTGCGGGCCAGCCGGGCGACCTCCTGCGGGTCGTCGGCCTGCCGCTGGATCAGCGCCAGGGTCTGCAGTACCGAATCGTGCAGATGGGAGGCGATCTCCTCGCGTTCCTCGTTGCGGATGCGGGCCGAGCGTTCGGCATTGAGGGCGCGCATCATGCGCAACCACAGCGGCACCGTCAGGAGACCGACGCCGATCAGGGTGACCGCGACCGCGATCAGCGCCGAACCCAGCGAACTCAGGTTGATGCGGGCCAGCACCACCACGCCCAGCCCGACCACGATGAGCGTCGCCCCGGCCAGGATGCGCGTCCAGGTGAGCACGGTCGGCCGGGCGGGCAGACCCAGAATGGAACGCGGCCCCTCGGCATCGAATTCGCGCCACACCAGCGCCGCGCCGACGGCGACCACGATGATCGGCGCCACCACCCGCGCCGCGGTCCCGTTGAACAACCACGCCATCGAGACCGACAGCGCCAGCCCGAGCAGCACCAGCCCGACGGCTTGCCGCCGCTCGGACGCCGTGGGCGGCGGGCCGTCCGCACCGGAGGAGGTGAAGATCCACAGCAGCCCGTAGGCCACGATCCCCGCCCCCATCAAGGCCGACAGCAGGACGAACGCCATGCGCACCTTGAAGACGTCGACACCGAGATGGTCGGCGATACCGCCCGCGACGCCGCCGACGACCCGCCCACCGGATCGCCGCAGCAACCGCGGCTGCTCGAGGACCGGATCGGCGCCCCGGCCGTCCGGCCCGAGACCGTCCACACCGGCGTGAGGTTCGAACCCCACGCGACCGTCGAACCCCGAGCGCGCGTCGAATGCGGGCATGGACGGGTACATGCCTTCGATCCTGGCACGTCACCCCGACAACCGACCATCGGGAAATACCCGGATTCCCGATCTCGGGGTTGTCCGGTCCGGAACGCGCCCGGGGCCGGACCGGACTTTCCGGTCGCTCGATTACGCGGCCCATCCGGTGACCGCGCTGAACGGCATGCCCACCAATCGAGAAGTGTTCCTGGACAACACGTCCTACGCGCGGATACCGAGCGGCACCGGAACGTTGAAGGCTGGCTGTTTCGTCGCGTGCGCGGTCGATATCGACCTCGGTTTCAGCGCCGACGCCTCGGCCTCGGCGCCGGGGAGACCGACTCTCTCGTCAGCCGGGACTTCCATCTCATGGTGCAGGGATGCGGCGGTCCGCTGACCATCCGCGCCTACGGCAGGATCGAGGTCTCCGCGGCAGAGGTCGACGGGAACGGCGCCGTCTTCGCGGATCCGACCGTGCTCTGAGTGGCTCTGAGTGCCGTATCCGGGACCGTGCCGCCCCTACCGCGGCCGGTCCCTGCCACGCAGGGGACACAGGAGACTCCCAGCACCTTGCCAGTGACACTGGAGCTCGACTCGCGACGATCTTGGTGAAATATCGCGGCGGACCGCGGTCCGCGGGCGGATCGCGCATGCTCGCGTCGAGGCTGCCGATCCGGGGAGTACATGTGCGCAAGTGGGTAATGGTCGCGGTGACAACGATCGGGGGATGCACCGTCGCCGCCACGTCGGCGGCGGGCGCGTCCGCCGCGCACGAGCGCACGTACTCGGTGCCGGAATTCACCTACACGGTGGGCAATTCCGATCAGCAGGCCCATTCGATCCCGCCGCTGAACGGAATGCCCACCAACCGTGAGGTGCTGGTCGACGGCACCTTCTACGGGCGGGTCGCGGCACCGGCGACCGGCAAACTCCACGCCGGATATCTGGTGGCGTGCGCCGCCGAAATGGACGCCTCGGTGGCGATCCAGGCCGGACTGTCCGGATTCTCCGAACTCTCGGGCAATCTGTACATCGCCCCGAGTCAGGTCAGTCCCGGCCTGTACTGGGATGTGGTCGACGGGACGATCTCGGGTTCGGCGACCGTCGACACCACCCTGAAACCCGGGAAGGTGACCGATGTGAAGGTCGCCGACAAGGATCTGAAGTCCGATACGACCGGCACCCTCTACAGCCGCGATTTCCGCATCGAGGTCGACAACTGCGCCGGGCCGCTCACCGTCCAGCCCTACACCTCGATCAATGCCGACACTCCCGGCGACAGCGGGACCGGCATGATCCTGGGTGATCCCATCCAGATGTAGTTCAGGTTCGGTTTCAGGGTGAACCCCGATGCCATTCGATACTGCTCACGGCCACCATTGAGCTATGACCACAGCGAGCGGCGGGACCGGCGGCACGAGCCGGACGGGATTCAGCGAACAGCTCCAGCACCTGTGGCGGACGCGTCCGACACGGCTGCCGGGACAGAGTCCGGTCGCCGGCGTGGCGTCCGGATTCGGCCGTCGCTACGGCGTGGACCCGGTCCTGATCCGGGTCGCGTTCGTGGTGTCGACGATCTTCGGCGGTGCGGGCATCGTGTTGTATCTGGCGGCATGGTTGCTGCTGCCCCCGGCGGGTGATGCGGTATCACCCGCGGAGGGGCTGATCAGTCGCGGACGGAGTTCGCAATCGTCCACCAAGACCATCGTCCTGATCGTCGCCCTGGCGATCGCGGTCACCACCATGGGTCCGGTGGGAGTCGGACTCGGCGGCTCGGGGGTGATCAGTTTCGCCCTGATGGTGGCCGGTTGGTGGTTGCTCTACATGCGGCAGCCGGAACCACCGTTCGACGGCTCGTATCCGCTGGCGGCCGAGGGCGGTATCGCGGCGACGGGATATCCGGGGGCGAGCTTCCCGGGTGGGTCGCCGTGGAGCGGGAGTCAGTACGGACCGTTCACCAAACTGCCCGACCACTACGAACCGGATCCGAACCGTGTTGCGGGCAGCCAGGTTCCGGCCACGCCCACACAACCCGCGAACGGCGACGTCTCGACGGCAACCGAACCGATCGGCGCAGCCGCCACGACCCCACTGCGGGTCGATCCGGTCACGGTGACGCCGGAGAGTCCTCCGGACGAAGCACGAGCCGACTCGCCCGACACTGCGAGCTCAGCCGACGAAGTGACCGAAAGCATGGCGACCGAAGGCGTTCCGACGGCAGAGGAACCCGGTACCTCCGGACCCGTTGCCGCCGAATCGGACTCGCCCTCCGACGAGATGACCACCGACGAGATGCCGCCCGACGATCGCCCCACGGTCGCGATGACCCGGCCGCTCCCCGTCGAATCCGAAGCGGCGGCAGTCTCGGCCGAGCACACGGCCGAGGACGAGTCCGGCCCGGATGATTCCTCGGGCCCCGGCGGAAGTGCCCGTCCCACCCCGACACCTCCCCCCGGCCCGCGCCCGAGCGGCACCCGCCCGATCCCGGACCCGGCGCATATCGGCCCCACCCCGGCAGGCTGGGATCCGCTCGGCGTGGCGCCGATGGCCTGGGATCTGCCCGCCCCCACGCAGGAACGCCCGGTGGCCGTCGTCCCGGCACCGCGGCCGCGGTCCCGGCTCACCCCGGTGGTGATCGGCCTGGCCGTCCTGGCGGCAGCGGCCGCGGGCGCGGTGGCCGCCGCCGGAGCGGACTGGATGACCCCCGCGCGGATCGGCGCGGTCGCCCTGGCGGTGGTCGGCCTCGGCCTGATCGTCGGAGCCTTCCTGCGCCGCGGTTACGGCTTGATGGTGGTGCTCGCGCCGCTGGCCGGCTTCGTCATCCTCGCCTCGATGGTCGGCCCGGTCGAATTCGATCGCGGGGCCATGGGCGACCACGTCTGGACCCCGGCCACGGCCGCCGATCTGGCGCCGGAATACAAGATCACCATGGGCTCGGGCACGCTCGACCTGCGCCAACTGCCCCTGACCGAGAATCGCACGGTCCACGTGAATGTGCAGATGGGCGATTTCCGGGTGCTGGTGCCGGAATCGATGCGCCTGCACGCCACCTGCAACGCCAGCATGGGCGATGTGTCCTGTCCGCAGGGGCCCACCGGACCGGCCGACGGGCCGATTCTCACTCTCGACATCGATGTCCACGCCGGAAACGCGGAGGTGAAACGTGGCTGACAACGAAACGGCCGACACTCGGACCGACACTCGGCGCGGACCGTCGTTCTCGCTGCTGCCGGCCGGAATACTCGCCCTGCTGGTCAGCGTCTGGGCCTTCATCGGCCCCACCTCCTGGCCCTTCCACAGTGCGGTGCCGGTGGGCTGGATCGTGGTGGGCGTCGCGGTGGTCGTGGGCATCGCCCTGGTGATTTCACCGCGAAGGAAGAAATAGCGTCCGGAAGAGGGCGCCCGACAGAAAGAAGGGGCCTTCCAGCCGACGCTGGAAGGCCCCTTCTCCGCTATCGGTCGAGACAGCCGCTCACTCCCATTCGATGGTGCCCGGCGGCTTGCTCGTCACATCGAGCACCACGCGGTTGACCTCGGCCACCTCGTTGGTGATGCGGGTGGAGATGCGTTCGAGCACCTCGTAAGGCAGGCGGGTCCAGTCCGCGGTCATGGCGTCCTCACTCGACACCGGCCGCAGCACGATCGGATGGCCGTAGGTGCGCCCGTCGCCCTGCACGCCGACGCTGCGCACATCGGCCAGCAGGACCACCGGGCACTGCCAGATCTGCGCGTCCAGGCCGGCGGCGGTCAGCTCCTCACGCGCGATCGCGTCGGCCTGCCGCAGGGTTTCCAGCCGGTCCGGGGTGACCTCCCCGATGATCCGGATCGCCAGGCCCGGCCCCGGGAAGGGCTGGCGCGCAACGATGTCCTCGGGCAGCCCGACCTCGCGGCCGACCGCGCGAACCTCGTCCTTGAACAGCAGTCGCAGCGGTTCGACCAGCTCGAATTCCAGATCCTCGGGCAGGCCGCCGACATTATGGTGGCTCTTGATGTTGGCGGTGCCGGAACCGCCGCCGGACTCCACCACATCCGGATACAGGGTGCCCTGCACCAGATATTCGACCGCGGGTCCGTGACCGTCCTCCTCGCCGGTGGACTTCACGACCTCGGCGACCGCGTCCTCGAAGGAGCGGATGAACTCGCGGCCGATGATCTTGCGCTTCTCCTCCGGATCGGTGACCCCCTTCAGCTCACCGAGGAACTTCTCCACCGCGTCGACGGTCACCAGTTTGGCCCCGGTCGCGGCGACGAAGTCACGCTGCACCTGCTCGCGCTCACCGGCCCGCAGCAGGCCGTGGTCGACGAATACACAGGTCAGCCGGTCGCCGATAGCCCGCTGGACCAGCGCGGCCGCCACCGCGGAATCCACTCCGCCGGACAGCCCGCAGATCGCGTGCCCGTCGCCGATCTGCTCACGCACCTGCTCGACCAGCGCGTCGGCGATATTGGCCGGCGTCCAGGCCGCGGGGATACCGGCGATTTCGTGCAGGAACCGGCTCAGCACCTGCTGACCGTGCGGCGAATGCATCACCTCGGGGTGGTACTGCACACCGGCCAGCCGCCGGGCGCGATCTTCGAAGGCGGCGACCGGCGCACCGGCCGTCGTCCCCGTGACCTCGAAACCGGCCGGGGCATCGGTGACCGCGTCGCCGTGGCTCATCCACACCGGTTGCACCGTCGGCAGTCCGCCGTGCAGGACGCCGCCGTCGATGTTCAGTTCGGTGCGGCCGTACTCGCGGGTGCCGGTGTGCGCGACCGTGCCGCCGAGCGCCTGCGCCATCGCCTGGAATCCGTAGCAGATGCCGAAGACCGGGATGTCGAGGTCGAACAGCCGCGGATCGAGCTGCGGCGCGCCCTCGGCGTACACGCTGGACGGGCCCCCGGACAGGATCACCGCCAGCGGCTGCCGATCGGCGATCTCCTCCACGGTCGCGGTATGCGGTACCACTTCCGAGTAGACACTGGATTCGCGCACGCGCCGCGCGATCAACTGCGCGTACTGCGCCCCGAAGTCGACGACGAGAACTGGTCGCTGGGTTTCTGCCACCCGCACAGTTTAGTGAGCGCATCGGCGCACCTCGAGGGCGGGCGAGCCTGCCGGTCGCGGCCGTGACCGCCCCCACTCCGCCGATCCGACGCCGGTCGTATCGACAGGTGCCGACCGGTGTCCGAAACGGCCTATCCGCCAACGCATATCCATGCTCGCCGGCCTCCGCGACGATCGCGAAGGCGGAGCAGCAGTACTCGGCGACCGCTATCCTCGTGCTCGTGCCATTCGCCCGTGCGATCGATGCCGAAATCCATTACGAGGATTCCGGCGGTCGTGGTCCCGTGGTGCTACTCGGGCACGAATTCTTCATGGACCGAACGATGTTCGCCTCGCAGGCGGCCGCGCTGTCACCGGAGTTCCGCATCGTCACCTGGGATGCGCGCGGACACGGACGCACCCGCGACGAGGGGCTGCCCTTCACCTATTGGACGGCGGCCCGCGACGCCCTGACCGTGCTGGATCAGCTCGGCGTCGAACGCGCGGTGGTCGGCGGCACCTCACAGGGCGGGTTCAGCGCCATGCGCACCGCGCTGCTCGCTCCCGAACGGGTGGCCGCGCTGATCCTGATCTCCACCGAGGCACACAGCCCCACCCCGCAGGAACTCGCGACCTCGCGCCGCTTCCTGGACCGCTGGAAGGAGCCGAATATCCGGCATGTCCTCGCGGAGCACATGGCGCACTGGCTGATCGGAGACGACGCCTGGTACCGGTCGGTGTGGACCAAGCGATGGCTGGCGCGCGACCCGCACGAACTCGAGGCCGCGGCCGGATGCCTGCTGGCCCGCGACTCGATCCTGCACCGGCTGTCCGAAATCACCTGTCCCGCACTGGTCATCCATCCCACGCGAGCCGGCATCCCGCGCGCGCACGCGCTGGAAATGGCGCGCCGACTGGCCGGATCGCGGTTCTGCGAAATCGAGGATGCCCGTCAGGCGGTCAACATGACCCACCCCGCGCAGGTCAACGCCGCGATTCGCGACTTCCTGCGCGGGGATGTGCTGACCCGGCTCAACTGATCCGGGTCACGGCGCGAGATCTCAGGCCCGCACGCTGAGGCCGACCCGCTGGAATTCCTTCAGATCGCAGTATCCGGCCTTGGCCATCGAACGACGCAGGCCGCCAACGAGATTCACCGACCCCCACGGATCGCTGGACGGACCGTACAGCACCTTCTCCAGGGTGGGCTGCTCGTCCGGCTCGGCGAACTGCAGCAGCGCGCCGCGCGGCACCGACGGATGCGCGGCCGCCGAGGGCCAGTACCAGCCGCGGCCGGGCGCGTCCTGCGCCAGCGCCAGCGGTACACCCAGCATCGCCGCATCCGCACCGCAGGCGATGGCCTTGGCCAGCTGGCCGGAGGAGACGATGTCACCATCGGCGATCACGTGGACGTAGCGACCGCCGGTCTCGTCGAGGTAGTCGCGGCGAGCGGCGGCGGCATCGGCGATCGCGGTCGCCATCGGGACACCGATACCGAGCACCTCACCGGTGGTGGTGGCGCCGGGCATCGACCCGTAACCGACGATCACGCCCGCGGCGCCGGTGCGCATCAGATGCAGGGCGGTGCGGTGGTCGCTGACGCCACCGGCCACCACCGGCACATCCAGTTCGGCGATGAAGGTCTTGAGATTCAGCGGTTCCACCGACGAGCCGGCGTCCTCCGCCGGCACCGCGCTCGCGCCGCCCACGTGTTCGGCGGAGATGATGGTGCCGTGGACCACCAGCAGGTCGATGCCGGCCTGCACCAGACTCGGGGTCAGGGCGCGCGCGTTCTGCGGGCTCACCCGCACCGCGACCGTCACCCCGGCGGCGCGCACCTGCGCGACCGCGGCGGCCAGCAGATCGGGCTGCATCGGCGCGGCGTGCAGTTCCTGCAGCAGTTCGACCGCGGCCTCGGGACCCTTGTGCTCGGCCACCTCGACCAGTTGCTCGATGCGCGCGCTCACATCGGCGTGCCGCGCCCAGAGTCCCTCGCCGTTGATGACGCCCAGTCCGCCGAGGCGGCCCAGTTCGATCGCGAATTCCGGCGACACCAGCGCATCGGTCGGATGCGCGACCACGGGGATGTCGAACCGGTAGGCATCCAGCTGCCATGCCAGCGACACCTGCTTCGACGACCGGGTGCGCCGCGAGGGGACGATGTCGACATCGTCCAGCTCATAGGTACGCCGGGCGGTCCGACCCATCCCGATCTCGACCATGTCCCGCACTGATGTCTCTCCTTAGTGTGTGCTGCCACGCCCGTGTGTGCGACGAACTTGCGCGCGCCGACGTCACGACATCGCGGCGATCTCACGCCGACGCGCGTCCATCCTCCCAGTTCCCGGCGTACGCCATACGCCGGGGGCGGTCCGTGTCGGACGGCAGGCATGGGGACCCGATCCGCGGGGCCTCCCGATGTTCGGAAAGCCGCCGCGGCGACGGCGTACCGAGCTGACGTGGCAGGGGCTTCGCCCCTCCGCTCCGGCTCCTACTTGCCGCGGCCGGTGTAGTTCGGGGCCTCGACCGTCATGGTGATGTCGTGCGGGTGGCTCTCCTTGAGGCCCGCCGCGGTGATCTGCACGAACTGCGCCTGCTGCAGGTCGGAGATCGACTGCGAACCGGTGTAGCCCATGGCCGCGCGCAGACCGCCCACCAGTTGATGGATGACCTGGTTCACCGGACCGCGGAAGGGCACCCGCCCCTCGATGCCCTCGGGCACCAGCTTGTCCTCGGCCAGCACGTCGTCCTGGAAGTAGCGGTCCTTGGAGTAGGACTTGCCCTGTCCGCGGCCCTGCATAGCGCCCAGCGAACCCATGCCGCGATAGCTCTTGAACTGCTTGCCGCCCACCAGGATCAGTTCGCCGGGAGATTCGGCGGTACCGGCGAGCAGCGAACCGAGCATGACCGTCGACGCACCGGCGGCGATGGCCTTGGCGACATCGCCGGAGAACTGGATGCCGCCGTCGGCGATCACCGGCACGTCGGCGGCGCGGCACGCGGCCACGGCCTCGAGAATCGCGGTGATCTGCGGGGCGCCGACGCCGGCGACCACGCGGGTGGTGCAGATCGAACCGGGTCCGACACCCACCTTGACCGCGTCGGCGCCGGCCTCGACCAGCGCCGCCGCACCCTCGCGGGTGGCGACATTGCCGCCGACGACCTGGATCCGGTCGCCGACCTCGTTCTTGACCTTGGCGACCATCTGCAGCACCTGGGCCTGATGGCCGTGCGCGGTATCGACGATCAGCACGTCGACCCCGGCGTCGGCCAGGCTCATCGCGCGCGACCAGGAGTCCTCACCGACACCCACCGCCGCGCCGACCAGCAGCCGGCCGTCGCGGTCCTTGGTGGCGTTCGGGTACTGGTCGGTCTTGACGAAGTCCTTGACGGTGATCAGCCCGCGCAGCCGGCCGTTGCCGTCGACGATCGGGAGCTTCTCGATCTTGTGCCGGCGCAGCAGGCCGAGGGCGGCCTCGGCGGTGACACCCTCCTGGGCGGTGATCAGCGGCGCCTTGGTCATCACATCGGCGACCCGGCGGTTCTGATCGACCTCGAATCGCATGTCGCGGTTGGTGATGATGCCGACCAGCGCACCGGTCTCGTCCACCACGGGCAGACCCGAGATCCGGAACCGCGCGCACATCGCGTCGACCTCGGCGAGGGTGTCGGACGGGCGGCAGGTGACCGGATCGGTGACCATTCCGGCCTCGGACCGCTTCACCGTCTCCACCTGGGCGGCCTGATCGGCGGCCGACAGATTGCGGTGCAACACGCCCATACCGCCGGCGCGGGCCATGGCGATCGCCATCCGCGCCTCGGTGACGGTGTCCATCGCCGAACTCACCAGCGGGGTGCGCAGCGTGATCTCGCGGGTCAGCCGGCTGGAGGTCTCGACCGAGCTGGGGATCAGATCGGAAGCGGCCGGCAGCAACAGCACGTCGTCGAACGTGAGGCCGAGCATGGCGATCTTGTTCGGATCGTCACCACCCGTATGCGGGCGGACGGCTCGTTCGCCCATCACGGGACTACTCATCTGATCGACCCCTCCTGGACCTCGAAAGCACCGATACGGTACTGCGGCCCCGTCTTCCGGGGACCTCGGTACCGATCGAGAACAGCTGATGGATGGTGGAGCCGAAGCGTGCTACCCGGCGCCTGTGTATCCATGGTATCGGCCGCCTGCGGGGGCGACCTCGTCGCCTCCGACACAGTGGTGGACCAGGGTGGACACAGTGGTGGACGAGGGTGACAGCCGCGCAACAAGCGCGTCAAAATGCCTTCAGCGCTGGCGCGGAGGGGGTGGTTCTGCGTACCGTGGGATTGTGCGTGACCATCTACCACCTGGCCTGCCGCCGGACCCCTTCGCCGGAGATCCCTCCGACCCGTCGGCCGCGCTCGATGCCATTGAGCCTGGGGAGCCGTTGGACCCCCATGAGCGCCTAGCGGTCGAAGAGGATCTCGCCGATCTCGCGGTGTACGAGGCGCTGCTGTCCCATCGGGGCATCCGCGGTCTCGTGGTGAGCTGTGAGGATTGCCGGCAGGACCACTACCACGATTGGGACATGCTGCGCGCCAACCTGCTGCAACTGCTGGTCGACGGCACGGTCCGCCCGCACGAGCCCGCCTACGATCCGACGCCGGAGGCCTACGTGACGTGGGACTACTGCCGCGGATACGCGGATGCCTCGATGAACGAAGCCCTGCACGGCGACGGATTCGACGGCTTCGACGCCTGACCCGTTCCGCAACAGCCGCGCAGTGCTCGCGTCGGCGTAGCCGCGCGCACGTCCGGCGTGTGACTTTCCACACTTCTGCCGAGTATTTCGGCGCGCACATCTACCCCCCGAAAACACGAATCCGACCGCCGGAATCGGCGATCGGTTCTCGTATCGGATATGTCGTCCGGCCGGACACGTCGTTCCGGCCGGATATGTCGCTCTAGCCGATGCCGGTGTGCAATCCCCCACCGGCCGGCGGCACCACCACGGTCGGCGCCGAGGGCACCGACGGGCGGACCGGGGCGACGGTCTGCTGCGGCTGCGTCGGCGGGACCACCGCCCCTCCGCCGATGGTGGTCGGCGAATTGGCGGTGGGCTGATTCGTCGGCGGCTGCTGCTGCTGTGTCGGCGGCTGCTCGTTGGTCGGCGGCTGCTGCTGTGTCGGCGGCTGTTCGTGCGTCGGCGGCTCGGCAGTCGTCGGCGGTTGCTGCTGCTGTTGCGTCGGCGGCTTGGAACCACTTCCCGGCTCGGTGCCCGGTGTGCCCGGTACCGAACCGTTCGCCCCGGTTTCAGGCGCGGTCTGGCTGCGCATGATCTCCGGACCCGGAGTGCTCTGCTTGGAACCGCTGCTCTCGTGCTGGCTCGGGTTGGTGGCCTGTCCCGGCGTCGTCGGCGCGACCACGGTCGGAGTGGTCGGCGTCGTGTTGGCCTTCGGCTCCAGCGACTCCAGCGCGGCGGCCACCCCGGGGGCGGTGGTCTTCAGCTGATCCAGCAGATGCTGCCAGCGCAGCTGCAGATCCTGCTTGCGCGAATTGTCGTCGACCTGGGTCGTGTTGGTGGAAGCGCTCTCCAGCAGTGCCTTGGCCTGTTCCGGGTGTCCCTGGTCGATCAGCGTCTGCGCCTTGGTCATATCGTCGTCGGCGCGCTGGGCGATCGTGGTCTGCGCCTGCTGGCTGAACACGACCTCCTTCACCCGCCACAACGGATCACCCGGCTGCGCGCCGTAGGAGAACGCCGTCGTCCCGCCCGCGATCACCGCGACCGCGGCCGCGGCGCCCATCAACGGACGTACCAGTCGCAATCTGCCACGGCGATGGGCGTTGACCCTCGCCTCCCGCGCTCCGATCTCCTGGTTGACGGCCGCTACCACGGCGTCCAGATCGGGACCGGCCGGCATCGGAGTCTCGACGATATCGGCCCGCCAATTCGCGAGCAGGCTCGCGAGTTGATACTCCTCGGCACTGTCGGTCGCGACGGGACCGTCGCCGGCGATGGCGTCGATCAGCGCATCGTCGCGGCGTACCGCCGCGATATCCACCGGCCCGGAATCACCGGACTCCCCGGATGCCTCGGCATAGGGACCGCTGTTCGGCGATCCAAGCCGCGCCTTCCAGTCGCCCCGACCGCGCTCGCCATCCCTAGCCATACATTTCACCTGCCCTCGCCACTTGTGACTTCAGTTTCGCGAGCGCCCGATGCTGAGCCACTCGTATAGCTCCCGCCGTACTGCCCACGGCGACAGCAGTTTCTTCTGCTGACAAACCCATGACCAAACGCAGGATCAGGATCTCTCGATGCTTCTCCGGTAGCGTGGCCAGCAGACTGTTCATCTGCCGGCTCGTTTCGGATTCGAGAGCGCGCTGCTCCGGCCCCTGGTCGGTGGATATGACATCTGGTACTTCGGCCATCGCGTCCGCCTTGTTACGGGCGGCGTTGCGATGAGCGTCGGCGACCTTGTGCGAGGCGATTCCGTACACGAAAGCCATGAACGGCCGCCCCTGGTCCTGGTAACGCGGCAGGGCGGTCATCACAGCCAAGCAGACCTCCTGCGCCACGTCGTCCGCGGAGAGCTGCCCACGCTCCGCGGAACCGATCCGCGCGCGGCAATAGCGAACTACCAGCGGGCGGATGATTTCCAGTACCTGGGCTAAAGCGGAACGGTCGCCCTGAGCTGCAGCAGCTACGGCGGCGTCCAACTCCTCGCCCGAGTGCGTCATCGTCAGAGATATTCCTGGCGTTACAAGTGGCACGGCCGGATTTCGACCGGTGCTTCCACCGGTCGGTGGAACGGAACCAACAATAGCGGCTCAACTATGTGAGTCGGACAACATGGGGGATCACTGCTCACCCGATTTCCGGACCGAGCCGCAGCCGACCGCCCCGACCAGCCAGGATCTGCGCGTACGCACCCGATTCCGCGGCCGCGCGGCGGGCCGCGGCCGGCTCGCACACCCCCGCTCGCAACATCGCGGCAGCCCAGCGCAGCGGCAGCAATCCGTGTGCGGCGCAGTCGGAATCGACCAGCTCGGCCATGGCGCGGCTGCGATCGATGTCACCGTCGCCCGCCGCCGCGGCGGCCACCAGCAGCCGCGACTTCACTTGATGCCGAACCGATCCCATCCGCTCGGCCGCGGCCACCGCCGCCTCGGCATGAGCCAGGGCAGGCTCGGCGACCAGTCCCATACCGGGTGCGGCAAGGGCGGTTTCGGCGCTGACCCAATGCCAGCGCACCAGGGTTCGCAGATCCGCGGGCGCGCGATCGACTTCGTCACGACAGCGCCGCAGCAATCGTGCGGACACCCGCGGCTGCCCGGTCCCGAGCGCGTCCGCGGCCAATCCGGTGAGCGCGTCGCAGACCGCCGCGGCGCGCATCGGATCGGCCGCCCTCCCCACCGGCAGGTTCACGACCAGCGCCGCCGCACGCCCGTCCAGAATCGCCGCGCGCGCATGCCAGCCGAGCTGGCGCAGCAGCGACGCCTCGGTGGAGGCCACGAGCGAGCCGAGTACCGGATCCCGGGTCAGCCGTGCGGCCCGCAGCAATTCGGTGCGTGCCGCCGCATATCGCCCTTGACCACCGAGGACGACCGCCCGCAGCCAGGTTCCGGCGGGGTCGGTGGCGGCGGGAAGATCCGCTTGCGCGATCCCGGGGCGGCCGCCGAACGCCGCGTCGGCCAGTACGGGCGCGCTGCCGGAGTCCAGCAACCCGCCGACTCGCGGGGACAAATCCAACACCAGCGCACCTTATCCGGAGGAGTGCGGTACCCAGAACCGCGCACGGGCTATTTTTCAGCGAAAAACCGGCGGCATCGTGTTTCCATCAGGTAAATCTGCAACGAGCTAACCGCCGGCGCACCGAAGCGAAATTCGCATGCTTTTCGGATTATTAACCTGCCCGCCCCGACTCGGCCATCCGGACTTCTTCCGCGCCACGGGGACCAGTGTGCCACATCACATATCACACTCCCCAGCGTTGGCAAGCACAACAGGTCATTTCTTCCGCTAAGCACTGCGTGAGCTGGGAAAATGTGAGAATCTACAGACACGCCGCAATACCCGTGAAACAAGTCAACCGGTCAGTATCGCTTTCCCGGTCCGGAAAGTAAACAGCGCACAGGTTAAATCTGAGATCTGCCGGAATTGCGATCACTATCGACGTATCTATTGACGTGATTTCACTGTGCGACCTAACGTACTTCATCGCCGTCGTCGGCGCCGCGCGAAATTGCGGCGACCGCGTACTGCGATCGCCGGAGATCGGCGATACGGTCCGAGCCCGATCTCGGCGAGGTCACTGTCGCCCCCGCCCCAGGGTCCGGACAGACCGCTGCTGCCAAGCACCGCTCGACAACGCCGACGAGCTCGCACCATGAGGAGTTCACCATGCCCATGCCCACCCACCTCCCCGGTCCCAACGCCGACATCTGGGATTGGCAGATGCGCGGCTCCTGCCGCGGTGTGGACTCCTCCGTCTTCTTCCATCCCGACGGCGAGCGCGGACGCGCGCGCACCCAGCGGGAGTTGCGCGCCAAGGAGATCTGCCGGACCTGCCCGGTGCTCATGCAGTGCCGCAGCCATGCCCTGAAGGTCAGCGAGCCGTACGGCATCTGGGGCGGCATGTCGGAGACCGAACGCGAGCTCCACGCCCGGCGCAATCGCCGCCGGATGGCCGTCTGACCGGCGCACGCGAAATTCGGTCGCACCGGACCGATCCGAACCAGCTGGGGCGCCGAATACCTAGCAAACACCCGGCCACTGAACGTGGCCGGCGACAACGGTACAGGCGCAGGTTCTCGGCCACCGCCGATTCGCCTGCCGCATGTAGACCAATAGCCGCACCCAAGCCTCAGCGTTTCGTGAAAGTCGTCGGCGTGTCACGGCGTGTCTCCATACACTCCTCGGCGTGTCGTTTTATGCGCGAAATCCGCTGGGCCACAGGTGCGTTGCCCGACGCACCCCACCCGGAAGGAGGTCATAGCGGCGCGCTACGGTAGTGGCCGATGACACAGAATGGAGCGTTGTGACAACGCGGCCGCCGGCCGCAGAGGGCGACTCGTTCCAAGGATCCATCGGGGACGGTCGGGTGGCCACACCGAGTGTGGACTCTGCGATCACGGCACGCGCAAGCGAAAGTATCGAGCTGGCGGCACTTCTGGAGCGCTGCGGCCGGGCCGATCGGCAAGCATTCGCCGAGCTGTACGACCGCACGAGCGCCCGGGTATTCGGATTGGTGCTGCGTGTCCTCCACGATTCCGGTTACGCGGAGGAGACGACCCAGGAGGTCTACCTCCAGATCTGGCGCACCGCAGCCAATTTCGACCCGGCCAAGGGTTCGGCGGTGACCTGGCTGATGACGCTCGCGCATCGGCGCGCCGTCGACCGTGTCCGTGCCGAACAGGCGCACGCCCAGCGCGAGGTCACCTACGGCGCCGCGACTCTCGGCAACGAATTCGACGAGGTCACCGAGGAAGTCGGCCGCCGACTCGAACAACAGGCCGTACGCGAGAGCCTCGCCACCCTCACCGAAACCCAGCGCGAGGCCATTTCGCTGGCGTATTTCGGCGGCCGGACATATGCCGAGGTGGCTACTTACCTCGGAGTAGGGTTACCGACCGTCAAGTCCCGGATTCGGGACGGATTGACACGACTGAAAAAGAGTTTGGGAGTGACGTGAGATGAACGAGAGCCAGATCGATCTCGCGCATACGGTCGCGCTCGGATCGATCGGCGACGAGGACCAGCGCGCGGTGCAGGAGCTGTTCGACTCCGGCGATCCGGTACTGCGCGCGGACTTCGACACGGAAGTGCAACTGACCAGAGAAGCTCTTACCCTGTTCGCCTCGGCGTCGGCCGTCCAGCCACCCGCCACCCTCCGCACGCGGCTCCTGGCCGCGATCGCCGACGATCACGCCCCCGCCGCACGACACATTCGCCCACCGGCTCACCGCAACGGTGAGGAACCCGGCCCCACCTCCCTCAACTGAGCCCCCGGCGCAGCCGCCACGGCTCCAGCGAGGATCCCTCGCGGTCTCACCACAAAACGCCAACGGCCCGTTCACGTTTCGAACGTGAACGGGCCGTTGGCGTTACACAAGCTGCCGTCACCGAAAATTGTCGGCCCGACCCAACCCCCACGGGTTGCGGCCCGGCTCGTCGATCGGTGCCCGTTGCGTACGCGACGAAGGAGCAAGCAACGGGTGCCGATCGACGAGCCCTAGGGGGCCGCAACCCCGCCGGAGCGAAGCGGAGGCCGAAAATACCGAGGCCGAAAATTCAGTGCGCGTGACCGTGGTGGTCGCCCGCCTCTTCCTCGGCCGGCTTGTCGACCACGGCGCTCTCGGTGGTGAGCACCATCCGCGCCACAGAGGTGGCGTTGAGGACCGCGGAGCGGGTGACCTTGACCGGGTCGACGACGCCGTCGGTGATCAGGTCGCCGTAGGTCAGGGTGGCGGCGTTGAAGCCGTCCTTGCCCTCGCTGACCTTGCTGACCACGACCGCACCGTCGATACCGGCGTTGGTGGCGATCCAGTACAGCGGCGCCCGCAGCGCCTGCCGCACGACCTCGACGCCGATGGCCTGGTCACCGGTCAGCGAGTCGCGCAGTTCGACCAGCTTGGTGGCCGCCTGCACCAGTGCGGTTCCACCACCGGAGACGATGCCCTCCTCGACCGCGGCCTTGGCCGCGCTGACCGCGTCCTCGACCCGGTACTTGCGCTCCTTGAGCGCGGTTTCGGTGGCCGCGCCGACCTTGATGACCGCGACGCCGCCGGACAGCTTGGCCAGCCGCTCCTCCAGCTTCTCGCGGTCCCAGTCGGAGTCGGTGGCCTCGATCTCGCCGCGCAGCTGCGCGACGCGGGCATCGATGGCCTCCTGGGTGCCGGCGCCGTCGACGATGGTGGTCTCGTCCTTGGTGACGACCACGCGGCGGGCGTGGCCGAGCAGGTCCAGACCGGCCTCGCGCAGGCTGATGCCCAGGTCGGGGTTGATCACGGTGCCACCGGTGACGACGGCCAGGTCGTCGAGGAACGCCTTGCGGCGGTCACCGAAGAACGGCGCCTTGACCGCGACGACCTTGAGGGTCTTGCGGATGGCGTTGACGACCAGGGTGGACAGCGCCTCGCCCTCGACGTCCTCGGCGATGATCAGCACCGGCTTGCCGGATTCGGCGATCTTCTCCAGCAACGGCAGGAAGTCGGGCAGCGAGCTGATCTTCTCCCGGTGCAGCAGCACCTGGACGTCCTCGAGGACGGCTTCCTGCTTGTCGGGATCGGTGACGAAGTAGCCCGACAGGTAGCCCTTGTCGAACTGCACGCCCTCGGTGATCTCCAGGTCGGTGCTGACCGTGGAGGACTCCTCGACGGTGACCACGCCGTCCTTGCCGACGGTGGTCAGCGCCTTGCCGACCATCTCGCCGATTTCCTCGTCGCGCGAGGAGACGGTGGCGACCTGGGCGATGGCCTTCTCGCCGGAGACCGGCTTGGCGGCGGCCAGCAGGGCCTCGGACACGACGTCGGCGGCCTTGCTCATACCGGCGCCGAGGCCGATCGGGTTGGCGCCGGCGGCGAGGTTCTTGAGGCCGCCCTTGATGAGGGCCTGGGCCAGCACGGTGGCGGTGGTGGTGCCGTCGCCGGCGACGTCGTTGGTCTTGGTGGCGACGCTCTTGACCAGCTGCGCGCCGAGGTTCTCGAAGGGATCCTCGAGGTCGATGTCGCGCGCGATGGTGACGCCGTCGTTGGTGACGGTGGGGCCGCCGAACGCCTTGGCCAGCACCACGTGCCGGCCACGCGGGCCGAGGGTGACCTTGACGGCGTCGGCCAGCTTGTCGACGCCGCGTTCCATTGCCCGACGAGCCCTCTCGTCGAACTCGATCTGCTTTGCCATGGTTGAGATGTCCTTGGGGTGGGAGTGGTGGACGGGCCTGCGACGACCCGCGGCCGGAAGCAGGAGTCACAACGATCACTGCCCCGGGGCCCACGCGTGGGGCACCGGGGCAGTGATCGTTACGGTGCGATCCGAATCGCGACGGCCGCGAGGGTCATCGGTCGGTCATCACTTGTCGACGACGGCCAGCAGGTCGCGCGCCGACAGGATCAGGTACTCCTCGCCGTTGTACTTGATCTCGGTGCCGCCGTACTTGCTGTAGATGACGACGTCGCCTTCCTTGACGTCCAGCGGAATGCGCTTCTCGCCGTCCTCGTCCCACCGGCCGGGTCCTACGGCGACGACGGTGCCCTCCTGGGGCTTCTCCTTCGCCGTGTCGGGGATGACCAGGCCGGAGGCGGTCGTCGTCTCGGCCTCGTTGGCCTGGACGAGGATCTTGTCCTCGAGCGGCTTGATGTTCACGCTCGCCACGTTGAGCCCTCCACTTTCAGGGGATTCGGTCGTCCGGGGCTGTTCCCCGGACTCACGGTTTGGTCACGGTGTTGATGCGGCGTTCGTGGAGCGTTACCACTACCGCCGTGCCGACCCTGCGCACAGCCCCGTCGTCGCGGGTGCCGGGACCCTTGCCCAAAGTCGAGCTGGCACCTGAGCACAACCAGTGCCGACTAGCACTCTATACATGAGAGTGCCAGCGCTCAAGGGTGGGCAGTGCTGACTTCACGACACACCCGAGGGCGTGGCAATTGATCCGAAAAATCTGTAACGTTCGGATAACGGATTGTGACAGTATGTAAGACGGTTCCGTGATCGGTCATGTCGTACGACAGCTGTGTCGTTACGGCGTGCCCATCGGGCGTAGCCGTCACGCGATCCGCCGAGTACAACAGCTTCACCCATCGCGCGACGACCTCGCGCACACCTGAGACGAGAACAAGACCGCACGTGATCGACGGCCGGTCCCGACCCTGAAAACGGATCGCACCTGATGGGACCGACAGCCTGACGGTATGGCGCCTCACCGGACCGCCCCCCGACGGAGGAAGACCCGTCCCGATCCGCGCGCGGAGTATTCGCCGCACAGCGGATGCCCCTGATGTCCGTTCGAGATGGTCGGTACCACCATGGCCGTCCGCTCGACCAGCTCGAGAAGGGAGGTGAACATGCGAACATCCCTCGGTATCTCCGCCGGGAACGAGGTCGTCTGCTCGGCCGTCGTCGCCACCGCGCCCAACGGTGCCCAGAGTTTCGATTACCGCGTCGTGTCGGCGGATGTGGCACATTCCGATCCGGGTGATCTGGTCGCCTCGTCGATCGAACTGATGACCACGCAGATGCCCCGCGACTATCTGCACCGCGTCGGCACGCACTCGCCCGGCGCCTCGGCGCCGCAGACCCAGCCCGTCCCGGCCGGCGCCATCGCGGTCGCCTACCGCGATCGCGAGCAGGCGATGGCGATTCGCGCCGCGATCGGCCGGCAGCGCCGGGATGTGCAGCTCATCCCCGAAAGTACTGCGGCACTGACCTATTTGCGCGACACCGGCCTGCTCGACCGCTACGAGACGGTGGCGGTGATCGACCTCGGCGCCTCCGGTACGACGGTCACCGTGGCCGATCTGGCCGACGACACCGTGCTGCGTTCCGAGCGCACCGAAGCGATCAGTGGCTCCGCGGTGGACGAGCTGATCTACCACCATCTGCTGGACTGCCATTTCGCCCGCCGCGGCACCCGGCCGAACCGGAACATGCTGATCAATCGCAGCCGGGCGGCCAAGGAGCATCTGTCCATCGCCCCGGCGGTGACCATCGACCACGTCGCCGGGCAGCCGCTGAAGCTGACCCGCGCCGATTTCGCCGAACTGATCGCCGATCTGCTGCACGAGGCGGCCGACTACGCCCGGGCGGTCTTCGCACGCGCGCCGAAAGTCCCGGAGGCGGTGGCGATCATCGGCGGCGGCGCCAATATCGCGTCGTTGGTCGAGGGACTCGACGCACTGCTCGACATCCCCGTGGTCTCGGTTCCGGAGCCGGAGGCGGTGACCGCGAAAGGGGCGGCGCTGGTGGCCGATTCGGCCCAGCCCTCCACCTTCTCCCCGATCGCGCTGGGGAGCGACGGATCGGCCGGAACCTTCACCAAGGTGATCGGCACCCTCGTCGGCGCGGTCGTGGTGGTCGGTCTCGTGGTCGGCTACGGCGTCAAGGAACTCGTGCCGACCGCCCATCAGGATGTGACCCCGGCGGGGACGACCGATACCCAGCTGACCACCACACCCGCGCCGACTCCGACGCCCGCGGGCACACCGGCGGACGGCACCGGGCAGAGCCGGACCGAGCATCCGCCGGCGAGCAGCACCCAGCCGGGCAGTTCGGCACCCGGCACCTCGCCGGGCAGTTCGCTGCCGACGACCAATGCCGATCAGGTCCCGCCGGTCACGCCGACCACCAGCGCGCCGGTACTGCGGCCGGATCCGAATCTGCCGCAGATTCCGCTGCCGCCCAACCTGCCGCATCTGCTGGGTCCGCTGCTGGGAACCACCACGCCGCAACCGGTTACGCCCGGCCCGAGTACACCGAACACCCCGACGCCGGGGGCCGCGCCGACCAAGCCGGGCAACACCCGGGTTCCGGTGATGCCGCGGTCGAGTTCCGGGTCCGCGGATTCGGACCCGGCCCAGCCCACCGAGCCGGGTGATCCCGTTCCGTCCGGACGGCCGGCGGCGCCCGGCACGACGACCGTGCAGCCCGAGGACTGAGTCGAAGGAATCGTCTCCGAGACGGCGTCAGCGAATCTGGCTGGTGGACACCGAAAGTCCCGGGTCGGTCGCGACCGTCAACGGGGACGGTTCGGCGCCGCCCGCGATCACGTGGGCGCCCAGGGTGGCGATCATGACGCCGTTGTCGGTACACAGGCGCGGCTTGGGCACCCGCAGGGTCAGACCGGCGGCCGCGCATCGCTCTTCGGCCATCGACCGGATGCGGGAGTTGGCGGTCGCGCCGCCACCGAGCACGAGCGTGTCCACACCGACGTCCTGCGCCGCGCGCACGGCCTTCATGGTCAGCACATCGGCCACGGCCTCCTGGAACGAGGCCGCGATATCGGGGATCGGCAGTTCGGTCCCGTTGCGCTGGGCCGCCTCGACATAGCGGGCGACGGCGGTCTTGAGACCGGAGAAGGAGAAGTCGTACCGCGGATCACGCGGCCCGGTCATCCCGCGCGGGAAGGCGATCGCGGCCGGATCACCATGAGCCGCAGCGGCATCCAGCGCCGGGCCGCCCGGGAAGCCGAGGTCCAGCAGTCGCGCCACCTTGTCGAACGCCTCGCCGGCGGCATCGTCGACGGTACTGCCCATTTCGACGATCGGCTCGGCCAGGTCGGTCACGTGCAGCAGATGGGTGTGCCCGCCGGAAACCAGCAGAGCCACACACGGCGGCATCGGACCGTGTTCGAGGGTGTCGACGGCGACGTGCCCGCCGAGATGGTTCAAGGCGAACAGCGGGATATCCCAGGCCGCCGCATAGGCTTTCGCGGCCGCCACGCCCACCAGCAGCGCACCGGCGAGGCCCGGTCCGATGGTGACGGCCAGCGCATCCGGCTTGGCGATCCCCGCCGTCGACAGGGCGCGCCGCATGGCGGGCACGATGGCCTCGAGATGGGCGCGCGAGGCGATCTCGGGAACCACTCCACCGAACCGCGCGTGCTGGTCGACGCTGGACGCCACCTCGTCGGCGAGGAGTTCGCAGGTGCCGTCCGGATGGCGGCGCACGATGCCGACACCGGTTTCGTCACACGAACTTTCGACACCCAGGACGATCATGACAGGACCTCGGAGTCGTGGGCGCGCTCGGCGCCCGGGTGCGGGAATCCGGTCATGGCCGGGCGGCGCATGGTGAACGCGTCGGCACCGCTGGGCTGGTAGTAGCTCTTGCGCAGGCCGATGATGTGGAAGCCGTGCTTCTCGTAGAGCGCGATGGCCGGCGCATTGTCGGTCCGCACCTCGAGGAAGACCGGTCCACCGCGCCGTCCGGCCTCGGCCAGCAGCGCGCGCAACAGCACGGTCCCGATTCCCCCACGGTGCACGTCCGGATCGACACCGATGGTGTGGATCTCGGCCTCGGGATGGTCGGCTGTGCCCAGCAGCGCGATGCCCGCGTACCCGAGCATGCGCCCGGCATCGTCGCGCGCCACCAGATAGCGATTGTGCGAGCCGGCCAGCTCCGAGCGGAAGGCCACGTCCGGCCAGGGGTCGTCCTCGGGGAAGAGCAGCAGTTCCAGTTCGACGCAGCGCGCGATATCGGCCGGGCCCATCGGTTCGATATGGACCACCGGCGAGGATTCGGTACTCATCGCACCGCCTGATAGCTGCGTTCGACGGCATCGGGCCGGCGCAGATACAGCGGGACCAGCGGCTCCGGCGTCACGCGCGCGAGGATGTCGCGGGCGGCGCACCGCGCCAGACCCGCGGGCGACGGGGTCTCCACCGGCAGCACCGGAAGATCGAAAAAGTCGACGTGCGAGGGCGATCCGGCGATCGCGGTCGCGTCCCCGGAATCCAGATCGACGGGTTTGCACACGCCCGGGCCGTCGACGCGCCCGCTGCGGCGATACCGCGCCCAGTACACCTCGCGACGGCGGGCGTCGGTCACCACGAGCAGTTCGGCGCCGGAACTCTCGTCCTGCCCGCCCGGCACGTCGGACCACGCCTCCGCGGCGATGGCGTCGAGACTGCAGACGCCGTGTACCGGCAGGCCCAGGGCGTCGCCGAACGCGGCGGCGGTCGCCATACCGACGCGCAGGCCGGTGAACGGGCCGGGGCCGATACCCACCACGACCGCTCCGATATCGGTGCGGGTGCGGCCGGCCTCCTCGAGGCAGGCGAGGATCTGCGGGGTGAGCACCTCGTTGTGGGCGCGCGCGTCCACGGTCACGCGGGAGGCGAGAGTGCGGACCTGCGGCTGTGTGGCGGCCTGCTCCAGTTCCACCAGTCCTGCTGTAACGGCAGGCGTCGCGGTGTCGACAGCAAGTACAAGCATGATTGCCTCAACGATACCGGTTGGTCACCTCCCGTATGCCATCAGCGCCGTCGGCGTATCCGCATGTCGCAACCGCAGGGCAAACCGCTGCGCGCCGGAGGTGCGCACGTCGTGACGAGGCGCCCGCCCAGGGCTCGTCAACGATTAAGTGCCGCAACAACTGCCGGAGCGCCGGTGCAGCCGGGCGCGGTTGGCCGGGCCGGATTCCACGCTGCCGCGGATTCGCCCGGGCGGCATCGGTGGCGAGCATCACAACCGATCAGTACTGTCCGACCCACTCCCAGGTGGCGGTGCGCGTCTCCGATTCGGCTTCCCGATGCAGCCGCACCCGCAGATGACGGTCCGCGAGATGTTCGACCACTCCGAGACCCCATTCCACTACCACGACCGATTCGTGCAGATCGGCATCGAGATCCAGGGCGTCCAGTTCGTCGAGATCACCGCCCAGCCGATAGGCGTCGACGTGCACCAGCGGTATCGATCCCGGCGCCGCGCCGGCGCGATGCTGCCGCGCGATGATGAAGGTCGGTGAGCTGACCCGCCCCTCGACCCCGAGCCCGGCCGCGATCCCCCGGGTCAGCGCGGTCTTGCCCGCCCCGAGCGGACCGTCGAGCACCACCAGATCCCCGGGCCGCAGCTCGGCCGCCAGCTCCCGGCCCAGCGCCTCGGTATCGGCGACCGTGGGCAGTTCCCGGCGCTCGGCCTCGCCCTGATCGTCGGGCGCCCCGTCGCGACGCTCAGCCATTGCTCGCCTCCCGGCCCGCGCCGAATTCGACGGATGAGCCGCCGAAGACGCCCGCGCGCAACAGCAATCGTTCCAACGCGGCATTCATCAACTCGGGATACTGCAGATGTACCATATGCGCGGCGTCGGTGACCCGGACCAGATCGGCGTCCGGGAGCCGGGCGGCGAGTTCCCGCGAGTTACGGAACGGGATGATCAGATCGTGGTCGCCGCCGACGACCAGCGCCGGCCGCGGCGCGAGCACCGGCAGCGCCGCCGATTCGTCGTGGACCTGCAGTGCCTCGAGGAATTTCACGATGGTCTCGACGGGTGTCCGATCGATCATCGAGGTGGTGAATCGCGACAGTGTGGGACTGACGTCGCCGTGGAACGAACTGACATGCAGCACCGGGGTGATCAGCTGGCGTGCCGTGACCCGTCCCGCCTGCACCAGCGCCGGCGAGGTGTGGACGAGTACCCGGAACCCGTCGATCGCCGGACTGCGCAACAGCTGTGCCGCACCGGCACGGGTCACCCCGGCCGCGGTGGTGGACAGCAGTGCGGAGGCCAGCACGCGGCGCTCGAACAATTCGGGATCCCGGGCGGCCGCCGCGAGAATCGCCATCCCGCCCATGGAATGCCCCACGAGCACCAGCGGCCCGTCGGGGGCGCACTCCTCGATCACCCGCAGCAGGTCGCGCCCCAGCTGCGCGACCGTGCAGCTCGCACTGCTCGGCGTGCCGGAGCTGCCGTGCCCGCGCAGATCGAAGAACACCATGCGGACCTGCTCGCCCCACTGCCGCGCCAGATCGCGGCGCTGAAAGTGGAACGAGTGCATGCTGTTACAGAATCCGTGCACGAAAACGACCGTGGCGGAGGGGTTTCCGGCGCCGACGACGCGGACGGCCAGCGGTACGCCGTCGTCGGCCACCACGCGGCGCGCGGGGTCGCGGTCCAGCAGCGTGAAATCCTCGTCGCGCAGGTCGTCACCGCGGGCCGGCCAGGCGACGGCGGCGCCCATTCGCCGCAGGGCCTGCGCACCGGCGAGGGCGCCCAGCACACTCGCGGATGCCACCCCGCCCCGCAGCAGTGCGGACCGTACCCGCCGCGCGTTCCGAAACCGATGTGCCCGTTCGGGTTCCATCACACCACCCCTGCCTGTCCGGTATAGCCTCGCACGACACGGCCACGGGGGGAACAGACGATCTCGTAGTGGATGGTGTTCATCAGTTCCGCCCACCGCTGTGCGTGCGGATCGCCGGGGGCCCCGCCGAACAGCACCGCGCGATCGCCCTCCTGCACTCCCTGCCGGTTCTCGCCGAGGTCCACGACCAGCTGGTCCATGCACACCCGGCCGATGTTCGGATACTCCGCGTCCCCGATCCGCAGTGCGATCCGGCCCCCCAGGCCGCGCGGCACACCGTCGGCATAGCCCGCCGGAATCAGCGCCACGGTGGTGTCGTGCGGCGCGATCCACTCGTGGCCGTACGACACGCCCTCGCCCTGGGCCACCCGCTTGACCAGGGCGACCCGGGCCCGGAAGGTCATGGCCGGGCGCAGGCCGAAGTCGGAGATCTCCGGAATCGGACTGAGGCCGTAGACGGCGATACCGGGCCGCACCATGTCGAACGCCAGATCGGGCCGAGTGAGGGTGGCCGCGGAGTTGGCCAGGTGGACCACCTCGGGTTGCAGCCCGTAATCCTTGGCGACGGCGATGGCCTCGACGAATCTGTCCCGCTGCACATCGATGACCGGATGCTGCGGCTGATCGGCATGGGCGAGATGGGAGAACATCGCCCGCAGATGCACCACCCGCTCCGCGACCAGCTCCTGCAGCAGGGCCAGCACGTGCGGATAGTCCGCGGAGGAGACACCGTTGCGGTTCAGGCCGGTATCGAGCTTCAGCGTGACGGTCGCGGTGGTCCCGCTCGCCCGCGCCGCGCGCTCCACCGCCCGCAGATGGGCGGTCGAGGACACGCCGATCTCGATATCGGCGGCGATCGCGGCCGTGTAGTCCGCGTCGGAGGTGTTGAGCCAGCTGAGGATGGGCGCGGTGATACCGGCCGCGCGCAGCTCGAGCGCCTCGGCAATGGTGGTCACACCGAGTTCGGCCGCGCCCGCGGCCAGTGCCGCCCGGCCGACCTGCACCGCGCCGTGGTTGTAGGCGTCGGCCTTCACCACCACCATCACCGCGGCATCGCCCGCGTGTTCGCGCAGTATCCGCACGTTGTGTGCGATGGCATCCAGATCGACGACGGTCTCCACCTGCGGATCAGCGCTACTCACGGCTACCGATCCTGCCACGCGGCGCGCCGGGGCCACCCGGCGCGCCCGAGTGACTTCGGATCGGGTCGAGATCAACTCTTGCTTGGAGTGCACTCCAGCTCGTTAGCGTGGTTCACGCGGGCATACGCCGCCCGCCACCCACCCATCCACCAGAGGGGTTTCATGAGCAAGGTTTGGTTCATCACCGGCGTCTCGCGCGGATTCGGTCGCGAATGGGCCCTCGCGGCCCTCGAGCGCGGCGACCGGGTCGCCGGAACCGCGCGCAAGCTGGAGACGCTCGACGATATCGTCGCCGCCTACCCCGACACCTTCCTGCCGCTGCGGTTGGACGTCACCGACCGCGCGGGCGATTTCGCGGCGGTCGCCGAGGCGGCTGCGCGGTTCGGCCGCCTGGACGTCGTGGTCAACAACGCCGGTTACGGCCATTTCGGCATGATCGAAGAGCTCACCGAGGACGAGATCCGCGCGCAGCTCGAGACCAATGTCTTCGGGGCGCTGTGGGTCACCCAGGCGGCACTGCCGATTCTGCGCGAGCAGGGCAGCGGGCACATCATCCAGGTGTCGAGCATCGGCGGGATCAGCGCCTTCCCGAATCTCGGCGCCTATCACGCGTCGAAGTGGGCGCTCGAGGGGTTCTCGCAGTCGCTGGCGCAGGAGGTCGCCGGTTTCGGCATCCACGTCACCCTGATCGAGCCGGGCGGGTTCAGCACCGATTGGGCCGGCCCGTCGTCGGTACACAGCGCGGAGAACCCGGCATACGACGAGGTGCGGGCGGCGCGCAAACGCACCCGTGCGGCTCAGCAGCCCGGCGAGCCGACGGCCACGCGGTCGGCGATCCTGGCGGTGGTCGACGCCGACAAACCGCCGTTGCGGCTGTTCCTGGGCACCGCGCCGCTGCAGATCGCGACCGCCGACTACGAGTCGCGGCTTTCGACCTGGCGCGAATGGGAGGCGGTAACGCTGGCGGCACAAGGGGATTGATTCGGAAACGAACCCGTGGGGGATGCCGGCGGTGCGGTCTCGGCACCGGCCACCGAACCCCTCAGGCCGGAAAGTGCACGCGGATCAGCCGGTCGTCGGTCAGCTTTCGGCAAGACTGCGCAAGGTCCGCACTGCGGCGCGTAGGTGGTGCAGCAGCGGAGTAGCCGAAATGGGCGCTCCCGCATCGCTGTTCGCGTGGGCGGCGAGGTTGGCGGCGAGGGCATGGACGCGCGCGGCGGCCGCCGCCGCCGACGCTGGTTCCCGCCCCGCCGCCAGCAGGGCGCCGATGACGCCGGACAGGACGTCACCGGCGCCCGCGGTGGCCGCCCAGGAACCGCCCGCCTCGTTGACCAGCGTCGGCTCGCCGGGGGTGGCGACCAGCGTGGACCGCCCCTTCAACAGGACCGTCACCTGCCATTTCTCGGCGAGTTCGCGCACCGCAGCGACCCGGTCGGGGCCGAGTTCACGGCCGGTGAGACGCGCGAATTCGCCTGCGTGCGGGGTCAATACGGTGGGCGCCCCGCGACCGGTGACCAGCTCCGGCGCGGCGGCAAGCAGGGTCAATCCGTCGGCGTCGACCACCACGGGCAGATCGGTGGCCAGGATCTCCGCCAGGCGCTCGCGCGCCGCGTCGTCGGTGCCCGCCCCCGGCCCGAACACCCAGGACTGCACCCGGCCGGTATCGGAAATACTCTCGGTTGCGATGACTTCCGGGAACTGCGCGAGCACGTGCGCGGCCGCGGTTCCGGCGTAACGCACCATGCCGGAGGTGGCGGCCACCGCGGCGCCGGTGCACAGCACCGCGGCTCCGGGATAGGTGTCACTGCCCGCATGGATCCCGGTTACGCCCTGCGTGTATTTGTCGTCGTGCGGTCCGGGCACCGGCCAGTCACGACCGATCGACACCGGCTCCAAGGCGGCCAGGGCCGGCGCGGGCAGGCGTAAACCGATGTCGATCAACTCGATTCGCCCACACCACGGTGCGGCCAGCGCGTGCACCGGTTTGTACGCACCGAAGGTCACCGTCACCGCGGCCCGCACCGCCGGGCCGTCCACCGCACCGGTATTCGGATCGACACCGCTCGGCAGATCGGCGGCGACGATCGGCGCCTCGACCGCCGCCACCAGTTCGGCGGCCCGCGGTCGCAGCGCACCCCGGCCGGAGATGCCGACGATGCCGTCGACCACCAGGTCCGGCGCGCCGAGCAGTTCCGCGGCCGATCCCGCGCCGGCCTCGCGAATCCGGCCGCCCGCCCGGCGCAGCGCCGCGAGCCCTTGCGCATGCGCTCGCTCGGGTGACAACAGCACCGCCGTCACCGCCACCCCGCGCCGGCGCAGCGTGGCGCCCGCCCAGAGCGCGTCGCCGCCGTTGTCCCCGGATCCCACGAGCAGGGTCACGGCTCGCCCGGCGACGGCTCCGGTCCGTTCCCGTAGTTCGGCGGCAACCACATTCGCCAATCCGTACGCGGCGCGGCGCATCGGCACCCCCGCGGCGACCCGCTCGAACAGTTCGGCTTCTGCCGCTCGCACCTCGTCGACGGTGAAGTATCCCCGCAGGACCGGTGCCATCATTCGCCTCCTCGTCGGGATCGCGGTAGGAATCGCGCTCGAATCGGAACCTCCAGCAGAGTACGCCCGGAGATCTCCGGTCTCGGTATGCCCGCGGCTCTCTCGCCGACGCGACGACGCCGACACCGCGCGCGGGTGCGGCGAGCCGGACGCAACCACCGGACTAGGCTCGTAGCCATGGCCCACAGCACCGTACGCCACCGCGCAGCGCGTCTCCTCCCGACCGCCGGAGCGCTGGTGGCTGCCGTGCTGATCGCCGGATGTGGTTCGAACACAACGACATCCACACCGTCGACCACGACCGCGGCCACACCGCCGGGCACTGCGGCAGCCTCGCCGACCTCGGCCCAACCGACTTCGGTCACCGTGCGCGTCGAGGATATGAAGTTCTCCCCCGACGCCGTGACCGTGCATGCGGGCGACACGGTGACCTGGAAGTTCTCCGACAAGGTGCCGCATGCCGTACAGGGCATCGGCGATGCGGCGATGGGCATCAACAGCCCCATCTTCACCGGCGGCGAGTGGAGCCACACCTTCGCGATCCCCGGCGTCTACCGCTACCTGTGCCCGCTGCATCCCGAGATGCGCGGCACCGTCACCGTGCGGTAGTCACTGCCCGCGCCTCGCGACGATTCAACGCCTCCACGGCCGTGACCAGCGGGGCGAGTTCGGGATCGGCCGCGGCCTCGCCGAGCGCCTGCGACAGCGCGGCATCGTTGGTGGGCCGCGCCTGTTCGAGCAGTTCGAGACCCGCGGCCGTGACGTCGGTATAGATGCCCCGGCGGTCGTCCGGGCACAGATAGCGCTGCAGGAGACCGCGGTCCTCGAGCCGGGTCACCAGCCTGGTGGTCGCGCTCTGGCTCAGTGCCACCGAATCGGCGACCTGATTCATCCGCAGATGGCCACCGGGCCCGTCGTGCTGCCGGCTCAACACGGTGAGCAGTGAATATTCGCGCACACTGAGCTCGTGACCGGCCTGCAGGGCGCGTTCGATCCGTGCCTCGATCCGGTCGTGCAGCACCGAGAGCGCATACCAGCCATCCGCCAATCCGGTCAGCGCGGCTTCCGCGGTCATCGGCCCTCCTCATATCGTCGCCGTCCCCAGGATAACGCGCTCCCGCAATAGCGCGCGCTTGCATTTAACACGCGTATGCAATTATTGTCGACGCCCGTAACGCCCGTATACAACTCTGTGTGGAGGCTTGTACCGATGCCACTCGCACTTCTCGCACTCACCCTCGGCGCATTCGCCATCGGGACGACCGAATTCATCGTGGTCGGATTGCTGCCCGGGGTCGCGGACAGTTATGCGGTCTCGATCCCGACCGCCGGCTGGCTCGTCACCGGATATGCCCTCGGCGTCCTCGTCGGCGCGCCGGTGATGACCGGCCTCGGCACGCGCGTGTCCCGCAAGCGCATGCTGTTGATCAGCCTGCTGCTCCTGATCGCCGGCAACGCATTGTCCGCCGCCGCACCGACTTTCGGTCTGATGCTGACCGGCCGCATCGTCGCCTCACTGGCGCACGGCGCCTTCTTCGGCATCGGCGCGGTGGTCGCCGGATCGCTCGTCGCCCCGGACCGCCGCGCCGGTGCGATCGCCATGATGTTCACCGGGCTCACCGTGGCGACCGTGGTCGGCGTTCCGCTGAGCACGCTGCTGGGTCAGCATTTCGGCTGGCGGCTCGCCTTCGCGCTGGTCGCCGTCGTCGGCGCGCTCGCCTTCGGCGGAGTGCTGGCGCTGGTACCCGATCGGCCGGCACCGCGCGATGCCCGGTTCACCCGGGAACTGGCGGTCCTGCGCAATCCGCAGGTCCTGCTGGCGATGGCGATGACCGTGCTCGGCTTCGGCGGTGTGTTCGCCGCCATCACCTACCTCGCACCGATGATGACCGAGGTCACCGGCTTCGCGGAAACCTCCGTCACCTGGATCATGGTGCTGTTCGGACTCGGATTCCTGATCGGCAATCTGGTCGGCGGCCGCTACGCCGACCGTCACCTGCTGCCGATGCTCTACATCACACTGGCGGCGCTGGCCGTCGTCCTGGCCCTGTTCACGCTCACCGCGCACAACAAGGTCGCGGCGGCGATCACCGTCGTCCTGATCGGAGCGCTGGGCTTCGCGACCGTGCCGCCGCTGCAGAAGCGGGTTCTCGATCAGGCCGCGGCGGCGCCGACGCTGGCCTCCGCGCTCAATATCGGGGCCTTCAACCTCGGCAACGCGCTGGCCGCATGGCTCGGCGGGTCGGTCATCGCCGCGGGTTTCGGCTACACCGGCCCGAGTTGGGTCGGTGTGGTCCTGGCCACGAGCGCGCTCGGCCTGGCCCTCTGGTCGGGCGCATTGGAACGTCGCACGACACGATCCGTCGCTGCGCCCGAAGAACTTGTGGCCGTGGGAGATTGACCGGAGCGCCCGCCGCTATTCGACGGTGACCGACTTCGCGAGGTTGCGCGGTTTGTCGATGTCGTAGCCACGGGTCTGTGCCACCTCGGCGGCGAAGATCTGCAGCGGCACGGTCGACAGCAGCGGCTGGAAGAGGGTCGGGGCGGCCGGGATCTCGATCAGATGGTCGGCGAACGGACGGACCGTATCGTCACCCTCCTCCGCGATCACGATGGTGCGGGCACCGCGGGCCTGGATCTCCCGGATATTGCTGAGCAGCTTCGAATGCAGCACCGCGCGTCCCTTCGGGGAGGGCATCACCACGATCACCGGCAGGCCCTCCTCGATCAGCGCGATCGGGCCGTGCTTGAGTTCACCGGCGGCGAAACCCTCGGCGTGCATATAGGCCAGCTCTTTGAGCTTGAGCGCACCCTCGAGCGCGACCGGGTAGCCGACGTGGCGGCCGAGGAACAGCACCGTCGACTGATGCGCGAACCGGCGGGCGATCTCGCGGACCTGCGGCGCGGTCTCGAGCACCCGCTCCACCAGCTTCGGCATGGCCTCCAGCTCACCGAATTCGCGGGCCACCTCGTCCGGGTACTTGGTGCCGCGCGCCTGCGCGAGGGCAAGGCCCACAAGGTAATTCGCGGTGATCTGGGCGAGGAAGGCCTTGGTCGAGGCGACGCCGATCTCCGGGCCGGTACGGGTGTAGACCACGGCATCGGATTCGCGTGGAATCTGCGCGCCGTTGGTGTTGCAGATCGCGAGCACGCGCGCCTTCTGCTCCTTGGCGTGGCGCACCGCCTCCAGCGTGTCGGCGGTCTCACCGGACTGCGAGATCGCGACCACCAGCGTGGACCGGTCCAGGACCGGGTCGCGGTAGCGGAACTCGCTGGCCAGCTCGACCTCGACCGGAACCCGGGTCCAATGTTCGATCGCGTACTTGGCCAGCAGGCCGGCGTGATACGAACTGCCGCAGGCCACCACGAACACCTTGTCGAATTCGCGCAGTTCCTGGTCGGCGAGGCGCTGCTCGTCCAGCACGATGCGACCGTTGTCGAAATGGCCCATCAGCGTCTCGGCCACTCCGGCGGGCTGCTCCTCGATCTCCTTGAGCATGAAGTAGTCGTGGCCGCCCTTCTCGGCGGCGGCCAGATCCCAGTCGATGGTGAACGGACGGGTCCGCGCACCCTCGGTGGCGCCGGCGAAATCGGTGACCACGTAGCTGTCCGCGGTGATCACCACGGCCTGGTCCTGACCGAGCTCGACCGCTTCGCGCGTGTGCTCGATGAACGCCGTCACATCCGAGGCGATGAACATCTCACCCTTGCCCACACCGACCACCAGCGGTGTCGAGCGACGCGCGGCCACGATCGTGCCCGGATGGTCGGCATGGGTGAACACCAGCGTGAACGCGCCCTCGAGCCGGCGCAGGACGGCCAGTGCGCTGCCGACGAAATCACCGGCCGTGGGTCCGGCCGCATACGCCCGCGCGACCAGGTGGACCGCGACCTCGGTGTCGGTATCGCTGCGCAGTTCGACCCCGGCCTCCTCGAGCTCGCGACGCAGCGGCGCGAAATTCTCGATGATGCCGTTGTGCACGACCGCGACCCGGCCCGCGAGATCGCGGTGCGGGTGCGCGTTGCGATCGGTGGGCGCGCCGTGCGTGGCCCACCGGGTATGCCCCATACCGGTCGTACCGGCGAACGCGGCGGGACCGGCCTCGGCCAGCTCGGCCTCCAGATTGGCCAGCCGACCGGCCTTGCGCTCCACCGCGATAGTGCCCGCGCCGTCCAGGATCGCCACGCCCGCGGAGTCGTAGCCCCGGTACTCCATGCGGCGCAGTGCGTCCACGACGACGCCGAGCGCGTCCCGGTACCCGACGTAGCCAACGATTCCGCACATGGTGTCCCAGCCTACTTGGGCCGCGTGGACACGCGAATCGGCCTGCTATCGCAGCAGGTGGCGGCGTGTCCGGGCCGCTCCGCTCGCGACAGTGCCGCATTCCGGGCGACTCTCGGTAGAGTTCTCCCCCGTGTCGGTGTCTGTGAAATCGCTTCTGAGCATTCTGACCAGCCCGGGTCCGCACCGGGTGATGCGCGGCAACCTCGGCATCGCCGGGCAGCCCGGCGTGGTGTACACCCCCGAAGAGGGCCACAACCTGCCCGCGGTCGCCTTCGGACACGGCTGGCTCGCCGGCGCCGGCAACTACCGCCGATTGCTCGAACATCTCGCGTCCTGGGGTTTCGTCGCCGCCGCACCCGACACCGAACGCGGCCCGCTGCCCTCGCACCTGAATCTGGCCACCGACCTGCTGACCACCCTCGACATCTGCGCGGGCGTGCGCCTGGGCGGCGGCACCATCAGCGTGCACCCGGACAAACTCGCCCTGGCGGGGCACGGCATGGGCGCGGGGGCCGCCGTCATCGCGGCCTCGCAGCGCAAGGTCGGTGCCGTGGCGGCCCTCTATCCGGCACCCACCGCCCCGAGCGCGGAAGCCCTCGCACCCCAGATCGACACCCCGGCCCTCATCGTCGGCGGCGGTGCCGACATCTCCACCGGCAACTGCACCGCACAGGCCCTCGCCACCGCCTGGGGCGGGCCGATGTCGCTGCGCACCGTCGACAAGGCCACCCACAACGGCATCGTCGAGGGCCGTCGCGCCCTGGCCGCCCTCGGCGCCGCCAAATACGAACCGAAGACCGAACGCATCACCCGCGCCCTTCTGGTCGGCTACCTCAGCTACCAACTCCTGGGCGACAAGAAGTATCAGCCCTTCGCCGACCCCGAGGCCGACATCCCGCACACCGCCGCGGTCGACCCGGAAGCCACCGAAGAGCCCGAGCCCGAACACGTTTCGCCCCTGCAGCTCGTCCAGATGGCCCGCGCCCTGCGCAAGTAGGAGGCCGTCGACAATCGATTCTCGAAGTCAGGCTCGCCATCGTGAACTCCTGGGACGACACCAGCTACAACTGGGGCCTCTGCCGCCGCCGGAACGCCCCCGTATCCAGAACCGAAACCGCAACGCGATCCGCTCGAACGACGATACGAGCCCTGGACTCGTAAGCCTGGGTCGGTGCGTCCGCGCCAGACGACGGCTCTCCGGTTCTGATCCAGCCGGATGCTGTAGAAGGCGAATTGCCGTCGCTGGAACGACTGAAGGCACTGGCGCAGCGATAGGTGAGCTCGTACCCGCATCTACTTGCCGGGCCGTCGGTCGAAAACCGAAGGCACGCCGCTCACTTGCCCATCTTGCCCTTGTCCACCTGGACCCACTCGGTGCGGCCGTCGGGGTAATGGTGGAATTCCCAGGCGGAGTAGTCGCCGCCGTCATCGACGATGCTGACATGGTCGGCGTAGCCGTCGTGGTCCATATCGGACCAGACTTCCATCGAGTGGTCGCTGTGGAAGGTTTCGGTGTCCAGGATGCCGTCGGCGTCGATATCCTGGGACGGGTGGTTCAGCTCCACGGCGCCGATGCCGCCGAGGTCGGAGTGTGCGTCGACTTCCGGCAGGTCCAGGCCCGGCAGATCGCCCGAATGGATCATGTATGTGCTCCTCGAGGGACGTGCGGGAATTTCCTCCATCCTGGCATCCGGAAGTGGTGTGGCGCATCCCCCGGTCCGGCATGTTGTGGATAACTTACCGGCGCCGAGGTGGGCCGAGGGTTTGCTTGTGGATAACTATCGTCCGGCCGCGCCCGGGCTACTGCTTCGGGATGATCAGCCACAGCACCAGGTAGACGATGAACTGCGGGCCCGGCAGCAGGCAGGAGAGGACGAACAGCAGGCGGATCACATTGGCGTTCCAGCCGAAGTATTCGGCGAGGCCACCGCAGACGCCGCCGATCCACTTGTCGGTGGTCGATCGGGTGAGGCGGCGGGTGGGGGCGGTCATGACGCTCTCCTTCTGTCACGGTCGTGCGTGGTGATTCCACTGTGCTGTGCGGGCACCCCGGCGCGCATCGGGCGCGAGACCCATCCCGACCCTGATTTCCACGGCCCGGGCTCAGGGTGATACCCCGAACCCGGCAGACTCGTGGGGGTGAGTACGACTCTGCATGCGCACGGCCTCTCGGCGGGGCACGGAGACCGGGTGCTGTTCGAGGACCTGGATCTGGTGCTGGCGCCCGGCGATGTGATCGGTCTGGTGGGGGTGAACGGCGCGGGTAAGTCGACGCTGTTGCGGATGCTGGCCGACCGCACACCGCAGACCGGGCGGATCACGCTGAGCCCGCCCGATGCGACGATCGGCTACCTCGCGCAGGAACCGGAACGCCTGGCCGACGAGGCGGTGGCCGGATTCCTGGCCCGCCGGACCGGGGTGGCGGCGGCGCAGCGCACGATGGACGCCGCGGCCGAACGGCTGGCGACCGACGATACCGCCGCCGACGAGTATTCGGCCGCCCTGGAACGCTGGCTCGCCCTGGGCGGCGCCGACCTGGAACCGCGCGCCGACGAGGTGGCCGCCGAACTGGGCCTCACCGAAAGTTTGCCGCAAGGCCTCGACACACCCATGACCGCGCTGTCGGGTGGGCAGGCGGCGCGGGCCGGGCTGGCCTCGGTCCTGTTGTCGCGCTTCGACATTCTGCTGCTGGACGAGCCGACGAACGATCTCGACCTGGACGGTCTGGCCCGGCTGGAGAATTTCGTGACCGGGGTGCGGACGCCGTTGATGGTGATCAGTCACGATCGCGAATTCCTGGCGCGCACCGTCAACCGGATCGTCGAACTCGATCTCGCCCAGCAGCAGGTCGGCAGTTACGACGGCGGCTACGACTCGTACCTGGCCGAACGCGAGATCGCCCGCCGGCACGCGCGGGAGGCCTTCGAGGACTACGCCGATACCAAGGCCGGGCTGGAAGCGCGGCAGGTGATGCAACGGAACTGGCTCGAGCACGGCGTGCGCAATGCGCGCCGTAAGGCTCGGGATCCGCGAAAGGTGGACTCCGACAAGGCCGGTCGCAAGATGCGCGCCGAATCCACCGAGAAGCAGGCGTCGAAGGTGCGCCAGACCCAGCGCCGCATCGAACGGCTGGAGGTGGTGGAGGAGCCGCGCAAGGAGTGGGAATTGCGGATGTCGATCGCCTCCGCCCCGCGCAGTGGGTCGGTGGTGGCGACGCTGTCCGATGCCGTCGTGTCGCGCGGCGAGTTCGTCCTCGGTCCGGTTACCACCCAGGTCGATTGGGGTGACCGGATCGTCCTGACCGGTCCCAACGGGTCGGGTAAATCCACGCTGCTGGCGCTGCTGCTGGGCAAGGTGGCGCCGGACGCCGGAACCGCCTCGCGGGGTTCGGGGGTGGCGATCGGCGAGGTCGATCAGGTACGCGGACTGTTTCGTGGCACCGCCTCGCTGGCCGACACGTTCGGCGCCGAGGTACCCGACTGGCCGGAGGCGGAGATCCGCACGCTGCTGGCCAAATTCGGGCTGCGCGGGGCTCATGTGCTGCGCGCCAACGACACCCTGTCGCCGGGTGAGCGCACGCGCGCCGCGCTGGCGCTGTTGCAGGCACGCGGGGTCAACCTGCTGGTACTCGACGAACCGACCAACCATCTCGATCTGCCCGCGATCGAGCAGTTGGAGCAGGCCGTCGAATCCTTCGACGGCACACTGCTGTTGGTCACCCACGATCGGCGCATGCTCGATACCGTGCGGGCGACCCGGCGCTGGCACATGTCCGCCGGACAACTCACCGAAAACCGTTGAATCAGAACGTGCTCGGCGTAACGATCGCGATGCCTCACGCGACCGCCCAGGAGACCCGGATGGAACAGATACAACTCGGTGTGGACACCCGGATCACGCTCCTGATCGCCGGCCTTCTCTTCATCTGGGCACTGCTGCTGGGCGTGTGGAAGTACCACGGGATGCGGACCTCAGCAGAGGGGCATGCGCATCCCTACGTCGATATCGCACACCGCGCGGCCCTGATGTACAGCTTCGCGGCGCTGCTGCTCGCCGTCTTCGTGGAACTGTCGGACTGGCCGACGGCGGTGAATCTCGTTGCGGCGCTGATCGTCCTCGGCTTCTTCGCCGGTGCCATCGCCTCCTACTGCCTGCACGGGCTGCGGCGGGATACGACGAATCAATTCCGCGGCGACATCGGACTGCCGCTGCGGGCGGCCATGTACGCGTTGATCGTCTGTGAGATCGGCGGCTTCCTCGTGCCGTTCACCGGGTTCGTGCACGCCCGGTTCTGAACCCGGATGTGGTTCAGCCCGCCGCGATGCCGGTGATCAGCGTGCGCCCCGATTCCGCTCGGGTGCTGATGATCTGGGTGAACGCATGCGGCTGTTCGTCCGGTTTCTGCTGGGTGAGGCGGACCTCCCACTGCCCCTCGTCGCCGGTGCGGGTGATCTGCACGCAGTAGCGGGTGCCGACCGGCACCTGATTGATGCCACGCTGGATCTGGTCGGCCGGCGGCACCGACGAGTCGTCGGCGACGACCGCGCGGGCGGCGTACCCCGAACGCTGAACGTAGTACGCCCGCTCGAAGGCCAGGATGGCGTCCGGACCACTCGCGGTGCCTCCGGGGTCGGTCCCGGAGACCACTTCCGCGGTGCGCTGCTGCTCACAACCGTCGGTGGCGATCGTCGAGGTCGCCGCGGCCGTAGTCGTGGGCGGCGGTGGGGTCGCACTCACCGAGGTGGGCACCGGCACCGCCGCGACCATCGGCGGTTTGGTCGCGACCGGCTGGGACCGCTTCCCGGTATGGATGACGGTCAGCACCACCGAGACGACGACGATGCCCACACCGATCAACGTGATTGCGGCCAGCAGCTTTTCACCGCGACGGTGGTCGCGGCGCGGCCCGCCCTGGCGCGGGCGCGGACGCCGCAGCGCGGGGCCGGGGTTACCGCCCGAGCGGTCGACGATATGCGGAACCAACGTCGACTTGTCGACCAGATCCGGATCGGTCAGCGGTCCCCCGACCGGGATGCGGCGCGGCTCCGGTTCCACCTCCGGCTCGGGCTCGGGCGTGCGCTGCGCGGGTTCCAGCCACTGCTCCCACTCCCCCGACGGATAGGCCGCCGACTCCGGGCCGGGCCGGGCCGGCGGCACGGCGACGGCGCTGTGATAGGCCGCCGCGGCCGGGCGGTTCGGATTTCGCCGGCCCGACCGCCGCTTGCGGCCCTGCTTACCGACGGGAGTGCGGACCATCGGCAGGCCGAGGTCGAACGGGTTGTCCTGCTGCGGGTCCGGCTCAGACCGTGTCATCGCCGAAGTCGCCGATCACCGCGGCGGGAACCGTTGTCTCGGCCGCCGGCACGGTGACACCGAGCTGGCCGTCGCGAGGTTTGTGTTCCTGTCCGCTGCCGGCCGGCGGCGGCAAGGCCATACCTCCGGCCACCCCGCCCGGATGCGCCGGCTCCGGCGCGGGTGCGGGTGCGGGGACGGGCGCCGGTGGCTTCGGCATCGGCGGCGGGTCGGCAGGTGGCGGAAGGATGGACGACGGTGACGGGGGTGGCGGATCGGATTTGTCGGCCGGGGTCTTGTCGGCCGGCGCCTTGTCGGGTGCGGGTGCGCCCGGAATGATCGAGCCCGGTCCCGTCGTTCCGGGAGCCGTCTTGCCGGGGCCGAAGTCGAACAGCTTCGCCGAATCTCCGGAATTCCCCGCCGGATTGGTCTTGTCACCGGTGGCGTGGTCCGGGTTGATCAGCTGCGGTATCGCCTGGTCGACCGAGGAGGCCACCGTGTCGATGGTGTGCGTACCGACCTCGGCGATCTTGTCGATCAGGTGGGTACCGATATCCACACCGGCATTGATGGCCGAGGTACCGACCTGCACACCCGCCTGCACGAGCAGCTGCTGTAGTTGCAGCTGCGCCAGCTGCGCCGGATCGATCGGCTGACCGGGCGCCGTACCGTATTGCGCTGGGACCGTGCCGTATTGGCCCGGAACCGCACCGTAGGCGCTGGGCAGGACCGTAGCGGGCGTATCTCCCCACGACTGCGAGGAGTTGAGCCCGGCCGGCGTGGTGACCGTGAGCGGACCCATCTCGTCCAATCGACGCGAGTGATCGTCCATTTCGGTGCGTGCGGAGGTGACGGTGGTGATCGCGTCGCGCAGCGCCTGGGTGGCCCGATTGATCACCGCGTCGGTATCCGGCGCGGCGGTGGCGTTGCCGAGGATGGTTCGAGCGTCGCGCCGGAAATCGGCGATGATCCGGTCCATGCGGCCGGCCGCCCGCGCACTGGTCGCGTGGGCGTCGGCCAGGACGCCCAGGTAGGCCGGGCCCCGGTCGGAGATGTCACCGATCTGAGTTTGGGTGGTGCGCAATGCCGGAACGGCCGCGTCGGAGCCCGGACCCGTCCAGGTGGATTCCAGCGCGTGGACGCCCTCGCGGTGTGGTCCCTCGGTGTCGGCGGCCTGGGTGGACGCGCTGGACAGAGCGCCGGTGATGGTCGCGGCGGGCGTCGCGACTCCGGTCCCCAGTGAGGCACGCAGGTCCAGCAGCGGCCGGACCAGGGTCGCGACGATCGGCGGATCCACGGACGGATCGGATGTCGTTGCGGGCGTGCTGGTGTCGTTACGCGCGGCGGTGGGCCGGCGACGCAATGCGGTCGGCCGCCTCATGACCGCGACTCCGTGCGGGTGATCGCGACGGCCGAATCCTCGTCGGTGCCCTGCACACCCGCGGTATAGGTGTTCAGCCCACGCCCGTAGGCCGAGACCAGTTTGCCCGCGGTGGACAGCGCCTGCGCGTGTTCGGCGACCGCGGCCGCGAATTTGGCGGCGAAGTCCGCTCCCACCAGCCCCAGGTCGGTGGCCAGCTGCTGCGGATCGACCGCGCCGGCCGTCACGGACGCCGCCGAAGCGAGTTGTTGGGAAACGGTATTCGCGATGGCCGTATAGGCCGCCATCGCCGCGGGATCGACCCGCAGCACCGTATCCGGAGCGGATGCGGTGGCGGTCGGCGGCGAGGCCGAATTCGCGGCGTCGTCGAGCGTCGGAGACTTGTCAAGCTTCAGCGGGTCCACTGTTCCCCCTCACGGAAATCAAGCTTCGCTGTCGCGTCATGATCTGCGTCCAACCATACTTCCCGGAGCCGACAGTCGCGCCCCGATCTCGGGGACTGTCGGCGCGCCGACGACCTTCACACGCCCCCTTCAGGATCCGCCGCCGCCCGCCGACACTCGCGATGACCAGCCGATATTCGGACGATGATGCGCGGGCACCGGCGTCGTGGCCGCGCGCCCGCCGCTCGGCCAACGGCCTATACAGCCGCACCCCTACTCGGCGTACGCACCCCGTTCATCGCGCCGCCCGACGTGCCCGCGGCTCAGACCGCGGCCACACATTTGGCGAGATCGTCGGCGAGTTGTTTGGCGCGATGCGAATCGGTCGCCTCGACCATGACCCGGATCAGCTGTTCGGTCCCGCTCGGGCGCAACAGGACTCGGCCGTTGTCGCCGAGGGCGCGCTCGGCCTCGGCCACCGCCTCGCGAACCTCCGGCGCGGCCGCGACCGCGGCCTTGTCGGCGACCGGGACATTGACCAGAACCTGCGGCACGGTCGTCATGACGCTCGCCAGATCGGCTAGGCCGCGACCGGTTTCGACCATCCGGGCCATCAGTTTCAGACCCGTCAGCAGCCCGTCGCCCGTGGTGCCGTACCGCGGGAAGACCAGATGTCCGGACTGCTCACCGCCCAGGCTGTAGCCACCGCGGCGCAACTCCTCCAGTACGTAGCGATCGCCGACAGCGGTGGTGCGCACGGTGATTCCCGCATCGCGGAGCGCGATGTGCAGGCCCAGATTGCTCATCACGGTCGCTACCAGAGTGTCCTGCACCAGCTCGCCCGATTCGTGCATCGCCAGGGCGAGGATCGCCATGATCGCGTCGCCGTCGACCACGGAACCGGAACCGTCCACCGCCAGGCAGCGATCGGCGTCGCCGTCGTGGGCCAGGCCCAGATCGGCGCCGTGTTCGAGCACCGCGCGCTGAATATGCTCGAGATGCGTGGACCCGCACCGTTCGTTGATGTTGAGCCCGTTCGGCTCGGCGTTGATCGCGACCACGCGCGCGCCCGCCTCGCGGTACGCGGCCGGGCCGACGTCGGAGGCCGCGCCGTGCGCACAGTCGACGACCACGGTGACGCCGGACAGATCACGGCCGGTGGCCTCCACCAGATGTTCGACATAGCGCTCGTGGGTGCCGGCCAGGCTGTAATGGTCCTCGACATGACCGTCGACGCCGGAGAGGCTGAGCACCCGCCCGATACCGGCACCGGTCGGACGCACGAAACTCTTCGCGCGGACCAGTTCCTCGATCTTGTCCTCGACGGTGTCGTCGAGTTTGTGACCGCCCGCGGCGAAGATCTTGATGCCGTTGTCGGGCATGGCGTTGTGCGAGGCGGAGATCATCACGCCCAGGCAGGCGTCATAGGCGGCGGTCAGATACGCGACCGCCGGAGTCGGCAGGACCCCGACCGAGAGCACACTCATCCCGGCGGCGGTCAGACCGGCGGTCACCGCGGCCTCCAGCATCTCGCCGCTGGCGCGTGGATCGCGGCCGACCACCGCCACCGCGCGCGATCTGCCCCGGCCCAGCACCTGGGCCGCGGCCGCCGAAATCTGCAGTGCCAGTTCCGGACTCAGCGAGTCGTTGGCAAGGCCGCGGACTCCGTCGGTACCGAACAAACGCCCCATCTATCTCGCCCCTCGAGTTGAATTGCGGTGAGCGCGGAGACCCCGCGTCGCGGACGCAGGCTGCCCGCCCCGGCCTACCGTCGATCGATACAGCACGAGAGCAGGCGCCCGGGAGTGGGCGCCTGCTCTCGTACGGGGTCGCGTCGGCCGTGCTCCCACCGGCACACCGTGCGGGTGCGGGTGGGAGCGGCCGCGCGCTGCAAGATCAGCGCTTCGAGTACTGCGGAGCCTTGCGGGCCTTCTTGAGGCCGTACTTCTTACGCTCGGTGGCACGCGGGTCACGCGTCAGGAAGCCGGCCCGCTTCAGGGCGGGACGGTCGTCCGGGGTGACCTCGATCAGCGCGCGGGCGATGGCGAGGCGCAGCGCGCCGGCCTGACCCGACGGGCCGCCGCCGACCAGGCGGGCGTGCACATCGAAGGCTTCGGTGCGCTCGACGGTGACCAGCGGGGACTTCACCAGCTGCTGGTGCACCTTGTTCGGGAAGTAGTCCTCGATGGTGCGGCCGTTGAGCACGAACTGGCCGGAACCCGGGACCAGGCGAACCCGGACCACGGCCTCCTTGCGGCGGCCGACGGTCTGCACCGGGCGGTCGATCACGACCGGCGCGGCGAAGCCCTCGGACTCGGTGTACTCGGCGTCGTAGCCGGCACCCTCGTCGACGACCTCCGCGGCGGCGTCCTCGACGTATTCCTCGTTGAATTCCTCAGGAGCGGTCACTGGGCCACCTGCTTGATCTCGAACGGAACGGGCTGCTGGGCCGCGTGCGGATGCGACGCGCCACCGTAGACCTTCAACTTGCGCGCGATCTGGTTGCCCAGCTTGTTCTTCGGGATCATGCCCTTGACGGCACGCTCCACGACGCGCTCCGGCCGGGTGTCGAGCAGCTGCCCGACAGACCGGGACTTCAGGCCACCGGGGTGCCCGGAGTGGGTGTAGAGGAGCTTGTCCTCGCGCTTGTTGCCGGAGACGGCAACCTTGTCGGCGTTGATGATGATGACGAAGTCGCCACCATCGACGTTGGGGGCGTAGGTCGGCTTGTTCTTGCCACGCAGCAGATTCGCTGCCTGCACGGCAAGGCGGCCGAGCACTACGTCAGTGGCGTCGATGACGTACCACTGCCGGGTCACGTCACCCGCCTTCGGGCTGTACGTAGGCACAGTGCTTCCCTGTCTGTCGTTGATGTTCTGCCAGCCAGGCGAACGGTCGAGTGATCCCGGCGGCCGGTGGAGACCCGGGGCTCGTGTGACGGTACGGACGAATCCGCGACGTACCGCACGCCGAACGACGACGATACCAGGACCGGTCCGGGGTCCCGAAATCGCCTCCGCACTCGTCAGATGTGAATCGGCGGGCCCGAGTCGAACGTACCGGGGACCGTCGGGACGACGTAGTGCAGATTGTCGACCGCCAGATGCGCACAGGGATGGTCGGCGACCGTCCGCATACCCGGCCCCGGGCGCTCGACGGTGTTCGGGGTGACCGAACAGGCCGGGCTCGGCTCGGGTGCGCGTGACACCCTGTCCACGGCCGGCCACGAGCCGAAATCGGATCCCGCGCCGACACCACCCGGCGAGCGTGCGTCGAAGGCCGCGGCGCCGTCGGTCCGTGCGCCGGCGGCTCCGGCTGCCGCCGACGCGGCCGAGCTGTGTTCGGGAAGCGGCCGGGCCAGGTGATCCGCCTCACCGTCGGCGTGGATCGCGAGCGCCGCCAGCGCTACCGCCCCCACGATCGTCGGGGCGCCGAACAGATTGTCCTTGACCTTGCTCCACAGCTTGCCCTTGTGGGCGTGTTCCTCATCATCCGGTTGTTCCCCGGCCGATGACCGACCACCGGATTCGGTGGTCCGCTGATCATCGACCGGGCCGGCCGGGGGGCGGGTGAACCTGCTTTCCAACTGGCCGGCCTCCCGGGTCATCCGGGTGGTCGGCTCGCCGGTGGGCAGCGGTTGCGGGCTCGATGCGGGCCCGGCGTCGCGCGCCGCGTGCCGGCCCTCGGCGACCCCGTGCGAATTCGGCGGCTCCGGGCGACGATGCGGTTCGGCGGGCGGGCGGGCGGGTTCCGGCGCACCGGCGTCCTGCCACGCATGCCGGCCCGCGTTCCCGAGCCGGGAATCCGATTGCGGGGCACCGCGATTCGGGATGCTGTGATTCGACGCCGCCTGCATCGGCCCGGGTCGCGGCGGACCCGGCTGATTCGACACCGCCGAACCGGGCTGATTCGGCACCGCCGGATTCGGCTGATTCGGCACCGCCGGCCCCGGCTGATTCGTCACCGCCGGCCCCGGCTGATTCGTCACCGGAGCCGGGCCCTGCTCCGCCTCGGCGTATTCGCTGTCGGTGACGAGCAGATGCGCGGCACCCAGCACCAGGGCGTGCATCGGATGATCGGCGACCCGCAGCCGGGCGCCCAGGTGGTTCTGGAACGCCAGCCGCAGCGCATCGTTGAAACATACGTTGCCGGTGAGCAGCACCGTCGAGGTGTCGGCGCCGATCGAGCGGGCCGCGGCCATCACCTCGATGACGACGTTGTCCGCCGAATGGGCATCCCGCATCGAATCCGGGGTGATCGGCACCCCGACCGATTCGGTGGGCTGCTCGTCGTCCCCGTCGACCGCCACCACCAGGCAGACCCGGCCGTCGGAATAGACGCCGGTCGCGCCGACGCCCCGGCGGCCCTGCGCGGGCGGCTGCACGAGCCCGAGGGCCCGCACGTAGCCGGACAGCGCCACGGATTCCGGCAGCGGGTCGGTGAGGACGTCCATCTGCTCGACCAGACGGCAGTACTCCTCGACCTTCTCGTCGGGCCAGTCGTCCGGGAACGGCAGCGCCACCACGTCGGGCTTACCGCGCAACCGGCTGCCGATCGCGGCGAGCGGGTTGTAGAGCCGGGCACGGAACACCAATTCCGCCGGCCAGGTCGCCCCCGCGATGCGAATCTGCTGATGCCCGAGGATGTCGCGCACGTCGGAGACCGCGATACCCAGATCGGGCCGCTGCCGGTCCACGCCCGCGGTGTGCAGTCGCCCGGACTTGTCCGCCAGCAAATACGCAGGCGGCGTATATGTGCCTTCCACCTGGACCGGGCGGATCGGTGTCCCACCGCCACCGGCGGCCACGGACACCACATCCCATCCGAGATGTATCGCCCCAACTCGAGCCGTCACATGCATAAGTGTGCCTGCTGTCGCGCCGGGACGCTCGGGGCAGGTCCGATTAGTGCGCGCATTCCGCGTCGATGCTCGTCATCGGCCCCGTTCACGCGGCCGACTTCTTCAGCCGCAGACGCCACCACGTCAGCGTGGACAGCGCCGCGGTGAGCACGATCAGCATGCCGGCGTCGAGTAACCAGAAACCCGGCGTGTGCTGCCAGATCGCATCGGGCTGGGCGTTGACGAACAGGGTGCGCAGATCGATGGTCGACGCGCCGCCGGCGAATCCCCAGCGCGACGGGAAGACGTACGAAAGCTGTTCCAGCACCACGCGATCGGTCACCGGAATCATGCCGCCGGCCATCACGAGCTGGCACATGATCATGACCACCAGCAACGGCATGACCTGTTCGTTCGATTTCGCCACGGTCGACAACAACAACCCGACCACCACACACGTCACCGCGGTCAGCGCGATATCGACGTAGAGCTCCACACCGCCGGACGGGATGAGCGCCCCCTTCCCGGGCGGATTCTTCCCGGCCAGCACGATGGCCACCAGCACCGCCGATTGCAGCAGCGCCGCGACACCGAAGACCATCACCTTCGCCAGCAGATACGCCGAGGGCAACAGGCCGACGGCCCGTTCCCGCAGGAAGATAGGGCGTTCCCCGACCAGATCGCGCACGGTCAGCGTCGACCCCATGAAGCACGCGCCGAGGATGAGAACGACCAGCAGCTGCTGGGATTCACTGCCTCCGGTGAGTTGCGGATGCAATTGACCGTCCGGCCCGAGAATCGGTGGCGCGGCGGCGAAACCGTTCTTTCCCGGCACGACCAGGCACAGCACACCCAGCACGAACGGGAGGACCACGAGGAAGGCGAGGTAGCCGCGGTCGGCCAGGATCAGCCGGATCTGCCGCCGCGACAGTGTCGACAGTTGTTTCCGGCCACTGGATTTCGGCGGCTGTCCCATCACACCGCGGGGCACGGCCGGCGGTGGGGGCGGCAGCGCCGCCTGCCGGGACCGGTAGTTCGCGAAGGCGCGATCCGGTTCGGCGGCGACCCGCGCGAAGATCTCCGCCCAGTCGCTCGTCCCGAGAAAGTCACCGACCCCGGCCGGATGTCCGCAGAACGCGGTCTTGCCACCGGGCGCCAGCAGCAGCACCTGATCGCACATGTCCAGGCAGGCCACCGAGTGGGTGACCACGATGACGGTGCGCCCGGCGTCGGCCAGTTCGCGCAGCATGGTCATGACCTGCCGGTCCAGCGCCGGGTCGAGACCCGAGGTGGGTTCGTCGAGCAGCAGCAGGGCCGGGCCGGTCAGCAGTTCCAGCGCCACGGAGGCGCGCTTGCGTTGACCGCCGGAGAGCCGATCGACGCGGGTATCGGCATGTTCGGTCAGCGAGAGTTCCTTCAGCACGCCGTCGATGACCTGCTGCCGGTCCGCCTTCGAGGAGTCCGGCGGCAGCCGCAGTTCGGCGGCGAATCCCAGCGCCTGGCGCACGGTCAGCTGCCGGTGCAGCACATCGTCCTGCGGCACCATGCCGATACGACTGCGCATGGCCTCGTATTCGGCGTGCAGGTTGCGGCCCTCGAAGGTGACCACACCGGCCGACGGATGTGTCGTTCCCGCAATGAGTTTCGACAGTGTCGACTTACCCGCGCCCGAGGGCCCGATGAGCGCGGTCAGGGTGCCGCGCCCGGCCTGCATGTTGACGTCCACCAGCAGCTGCTTGTTGCCCTCGACGACGAATCCGACGCCGTGCACACTCAGCCCCTGCTCGGTGACCGGCTTCTTGCGGTGCTTCAGCGTGCCTTCCTGCACGACGAAGTCCACGTTGCCGATGGTGACGATATCGCGCTCGCGCAGCGCGACCCGCTGCTCACGGCGGCCGTTGACGAAGGTGCCGTTGGCCGAGCCGACATCCTCGAGGACGAGACCCTCACCGCTCTTGACCAGGCGGGCGTGCCGGCGCGAGGCGAGCGGATCGTTGACGACGATCTGGTTGTCGCTGGTGCGGCCGATGGTCAGGCCGCCGGCCGGAATGCGGTCGGCGCGTGCGATCGGTGCGGTCGAGGCCCGCGCACGCACCGGCGGCAGCGCCGAGGTGTCGGCCTTGGTGGTCATATTGACGTTCGGCACACCGCCCGAGCCATGGGCCGCCGGAATAGGTTGGGACGGGCGCTGATTCGGCCGTTGCGCGGGCCGCGACGGCGGCTGCGGCGCGGCCGGACGGCGCATCTGCCCGGATTGCGGTGTGGGATGGGACGGCTGCCGACGCTGCTGCCCGCCGCCATGCTGTCCCCCACCGTGCTGCCCGCCACCGTACTGACCCCCGCCTCGCGGCCCGGAATCCCGTGCGGGCGGATTCGGCGCACGGCCCGGTGACTGCGCCCGGTTGGGCGGCGCGGGCGGCCGGAATTGCGCCTCCGGCAGCAGATGAACCAGTGGCCCCGTGATCGCGTCCCCGAGCCGGACGAGCATCGGCCGATCCACCGGCACGGGCCGCGTGATCCGCTGGGCGTCCACGAAAACCCCATTGGTACTGCCGTTGTCGGAGAGCACCCAGGCGCCCCCCTGCCAGCCAAGTGTCGCGTGCACACGAGAGACCAGCGGACTGTCGACGAACACCGTCACCTCGGGCGCGCGGCCCAGGGTCACCTGCTGAGTGTTTTCGAAGATCCGATCGGTTCCCTCATGGCGCACGGTGATCTTCTGCGCCCCCGGTAATGACATGAGCCGGATAATATGCGATGGCCGTGACATCGGTGGGGCTCGAACGTGCCCCCGATCGCCGGGGGCGGCGCAGGTGACGCAGTGACTACCGGCCCGGGGAGGGATGGGGAGATGGCGAAACGCCCGGTGACGGCGACCCTCGCCGTACTGGTGCTGGCGGTCGGTCTACTGGCGGGCTGCACCATGACGACCGGCGGGCACGCCGTATCCATCTACGACGACCCGTTCCAGGTCGCCGGACTGCCCACCACCAGCGGCCCCAGCGGTCCCCGATCCGGCGTGCCCGATGCCGCGCTGACCGCGACCGGTGGCGACAAGGGCGCGGTGGACACGTTGGCGCTCAATGCCATCGACGACATCCAAAGCTATTGGCGCGCTGAGTATCACAACGAATTCCAGGGCGACTTCACCCCCGTCACCAAGTTCTATTCCTGGAGCGCGAAGGCGCCGCGCTCACAGGAGACGCAGTTCTGTAAGGACACGACCTATCACCTGGTCAACGCGGCGTACTGCCGGCTGGACAATTCCGTCGGCTGGGACCGCGGCGTTCTGCTGCCGATGATGCAGGACAGCTTCGGGAAGATGGCCGTGGTGATGGTGCTCGCGCACGAATACGGCCACGCCATCCAGACGATGTCGCGCATCGTCACCGCCAAGGATCCGGTCATCGTGAAGGAGCAGCAGGCCGACTGTTTCGCCGGGGCGTTCATGCGGCACGTCGCCGAGGACAAGGCCGCACACTTCACGATCAACACCTCCGACGGCCTCAACAACGTGCTGGCCGCGACGGTCGCGATCCGGGACGCCAATCCCGAGGATCCGGAATCGGTACACGGCTCGGCCTTCGAGCGGGTGACCGCGGTGCAGATCGGTTTCACCGACGGCCCCAAGGGCTGCAAGGCGATCGATATGAAGGACATCGATCGCCGCCGCAAGAATCTGCCGCAGTCCTTCGGCGACGATGTCAATCGCGGCGAATTGGCCATCACCAAGGACAGTCTCAAGGAGTTGAGCAAGGCGATGGCGGCGATCATGCCGATCCCTTCCCAACCGACCTACGACTATCACGGCGCCCTCATGCACTGCAGCAACGGCGCCGACACCGTGCCCGTCACCTACTGCCCCGCGACCAACACCATCGGCACCGACATTCCCGCCCTCGCGCAGCGCGGTGCGGCGAATACCGATGAGCAGGACGGGTTTCCGACCCGCGTCGGCGGTGACTACAACGCCTACGTCGTGTTCGTCTCGCGTTACGCGCTCGCGGTGCAGCGCAACGCGCATCAGCAGTTGACCGGAGCGAAGACCGGCCTGCGCGCCGCCTGTCTGTCGGGCGTGATCACCGCGAGGCTCGCCGATCCGCATCGCGATGCCGGACAGGGCGATATCGCGCTGTCTCCGGGCGATCTCGACAAGGCGGTGTCGGGACTGCTCAGCGATGGACTGGCGGCCAGCGACGTCGAAGGCAAGACCGTGCCGAGTGGCTTCTCCCGGGTCGACGCGTTCCGGGCCGGTGTGCTGGGCACACAGGAGATCTGCGAGGCGCGCTACTCCTGAACGCTCGGTCGATCAGCTCAGCCGAACGGCGGGGGCGCGGCCGGCTCCAACCGCAGTACGCGGTTGCCGAGCTGGATCTCCGAGCCCTGGGCCAGCACCATCGGCTGATTCGGTTGCAGCCGAATCCAATCGCGATATCCGGCCGGCCGGGCCCGGGTGCCGTTGGTGGAGCCGCGGTCCACGACGGTGATATCCCAGTTCATCAGCCGGATCTCGGCGTGGGCCCGCGACATTCCACCGGAGGAGTCCTCGATCTTGACCGGCACCAGACCGCGCTGGGCGGCCTCCGAATTCTCCGGATCCCGTCCGATCACCGCATCGGCCGCGAGCAGATAGGTCATTCCGTCGTCGAGGACGAGCATGCCCAGCGGCGGCCGGACGACCTCGGCCGGTTGCTGGGTCTGGTCGACCGGCATCCCGCACACCGTGCAGAACGCCGAGCGTGGATCGCTCGGATGGGCACGGGCGCATTTGAATCCCATCACCCGCACCGTCAACGAGGTCGCGCGGGCGGTCGCCTCCATCCGGCGTTCCAGTTCCGGATCGGGGCCGGGCGCGGGATTGGTACCGCGCAACCGGGTTTCGGCCAGGCGAGGATCCTCCGCCGGTTCGGGACGTGATGTCCCTTGCCGCGCATCGGCTTCCGGTGACCGGTCCGGCCGGGTCGGCGGTGGGGGCACCTGGGGTTCGGGCCGCTGCGCGTCCAATTGTGACGTGGGAGCATCTTCTGCGCGATGGTGCGCACCCGCGGCGGGCCGGGCGGCACGATCACGCGCGCGCGTCCGCTCACCGTCGAACCACACCACCGCCCCCGCGGCGGCCGCCACGCCTTCCACCAGCGAGCCGATACCGCGTTCGGGCAGTTCCGGAATCCGGCCGCGCTCGTCGTCGATGAACAGCGCCGCGGCGCGGGCCGGCGGTTCGGTGAAGCGGTCGACGGTGAAGGCGGCATCCACGCCGCGGTAGTACTCGACCCCCCGGGCGCCCGCGAGCACCACTGTGACGGACCCGTGCAGGAAGATCGCCACCCCACCGGTATCCGAGCGCGAGAGAATACCCAGGTCGACCGGGCTGCCGTCGACCTGTTCGGCCTCCTGTATCAGCCAGCGGGTGGCCTCGCGGGCGATGATCCGGCCGGGTCCCTGCGGGGCGTGCTCGGAGGCCTCGGACACCAACTGCGCCAACGCCTCCGCGGCCCGCATCGCCGGTGCGTCGGGGTGCACCCGGCCGCGACCACGGTGCGCGACGACCACGACGGCCCCCGCGACGCGTACGACGACATGGTTACCGGCGACAACCTCGACCTGCCGATCCATCAACGGAATCGGCCTCCGAGCGATATCAGCGCAGCGGTCACCACAGGGACAAGGTTAAGGCAATCGTTGTCCATGAGTCCCCGCTGCCGGGTCCGGTCCGGTAATTTCGATGGCGGAGAACCGGGAGAGAGCACCGGGAGAAGGGGGGCGGTCCATGGACCGAACGATTCGCAGATCTCTGGTTTTCACGTGCGCCGCAGTGCTGGCCGTGCTGACCGGTTGCGGTGTGCAGGGAACCCCGACCGCGGCCGAGATCGATGTCCGCAACCTCGACGTCGGCCCGTATCCGGTCGACCGCCACAGCTACGACGCCACCGCGGGCAGCAAGGGTGCGCTCGCGGAGGGGATGCGGATGTCGCAGGCCGTCGTTCCGGCCGTCCGCATCGACCCGTCGCTGACGATCGGCGCCGGCGGACGTGTCGTCGCCGACAGCACCGATGCCACCCGCCGCCTGCTGGCCGCGGTCTCCAAACCGGTACTCGACCGCAACAAGATGGTCGTCGCGTATGTCGCGGCGGGTTCCGACAAACCAGGCTCGCTGGACAGCGCCGCCGCGGCGACCTCGGTCACCGATCTGGTGTTGCGCTTCCCGGACGAGTCCGCGGCCCGGCAGGCCGCGCGCGAACTCGAGGACGTCGACTTCGGTGTCGCGCCCGATCTCAATCGCAAACTCGCGCTGCCGAAATACTCGGACGCCTATATCCACTACCGTCCGGGGATTGCGACCATCGGAACCTTCATGGCCTACAAGCAGTTCGTGATCTCGCTGTATATCGAGCGGCCCCGTTCCGAGGAGGCCGATCTGCTTGCCTGGGTTCAGAAGACCCTCGACGCCGAGGTACCGGCACTCGATCATTTCCAGGCGACCGCGGCCGGCGGCCTCGACGCGTTACCGGTGGACCCGGACGGTCTGCTCGCGCGCGCCGTGGTGCGCGACCGCTCGAACCGCACCCCCGATGTCGATCGCTTCGCTGTCTATGCCGCACCGGCATTCGTCCATATCTCCTCCGACGAGACCACACGTCAGCGGCTCGTCGACGACACCGGCATGGATGCCATCGCCGTCGCCGACAACAGCTCGGTGTTGCGCGTCCGCGACGCCGATGCCGGGTCACGCATGATCAAGGGGCTGATCTCCAGTTCGGGTGAGCAGTACGAGCCGGCGGATGCGCCCGAGTCGGTGCCCGGGGCCAAATGCCTGGCGCTCAACAGTGCGGGAGATCCGCAGAAGGACAGCAGATTCCGCTGTTATGTGCCCTACCGGCGGTACGTGGAGGTCGTCAACGCCAACAGCCGCGACGATATCGATCAGCGGGTCGACGCGGCGTATGCGTTGCTGGCCAACAGCTTCTGACCGGACCCGGGCAGCGCGGGCGCGTCACCGTGCTGGAGTACTATGCCGCGAGACCCAGCCTGGAAGGGGGAGCTGATGTCCACGGTCGATCTGATACTGACCGACAGCCGATTGTGGGCGCGCAGCGAATCCACCCATTGGGACGGCGCTCCCTCGGTGGTCCCCGCCAGCGACGGCACGAGTCTCGTTGTGGGAGAACCACTTCAGCCGCCCTCCCCCGCGGTCTCGGTGGTACGGCTGGCCGCGGCCGACCGCATCGCCTTCGTCCCGATGCTGCCGACCGTCGCCGACGCCTTCGCCGCGATCTTCGGCGCCGTGCTGACCAATCTGCGGCTGCCCACCGCGTGTGAACGGCTCACGGTGGTGAGCCCGTCGGAGTGGGGCACGCGCCGCCGCGCCGCGCTCGAGGCCGGAGCCCGTCGTCTGGTCGGCGAGATCGGCGTCGAACCGCTGGCATTGCGGGTCGCCGGACTGTCCGCGAGTACCTCGCAGCAGCAGCGCATCGCGGTGGTGGAACTGAATTCGCTCACCACGACCGTCACCCTGACCGGCCGTTCGGGCACCGAGACCTGGATCGAGGCCTGCGAATACGAGCCGACGATCGGCTCCGCGGACCTGGCCGAGGGGCGCGATGTGGAGGCCGTCGTCGACGTCGTCGATCGACTGCTGGGCGGCCGCAAACCCAGCTATCTCGTGGTCGTCGGCGGCGCCGAACCCGCGCTGCTCGACGCGATGCGCGCGGAGCTGTCCCGGCGCTACGGTTTCGGTGTCGACCTGCGCGCGATGTCCGGGGTGGACCTGGTCCGGGGCGGGCCCGCGATACCCGCCGCAGCCGAACCCGCGCAATTCGCCCCGCAGACCCCGTGGGTCGGCTCCCTGCACGAGCATGCGGCCGCGACCGCGCCGCCACCGAAGCGCCGCACTCCGCTGCTCATCGGCGCCGCTGTGGGCGCGGTGGTTGTCGCGGCGGTGGCGGCCGCTGTCGTGCTGACCCGTTCCGGCGGCGAGTCGCCGACGGCCCGAGCCACCGCGGCGCGCCCCTCCGCCGTAGCGTCGCCGTCCGCGGCGCCCGCACAACCTGCCGAAACCTTCGGACGGGTCGGCGCGGTGATCCCGGCGGGCTGGCATATCACCAATCGCTCCGGCGCCCGAGTCGACATTTCCCCGAACGACGGTGCGCGCGAACGCATTTCGCTGTTTCAGAAGGACCTCGCCCCGGGGTCCGGCGTGGAGGACGTCGCCGCCACACTCGAAACCCAGATCGCCAAGCGCCCGGCCGGCACCGTCGGGCCGCTGCAGCGCAATGTGATCTTCGGCGGGCGCCCGGGGCTGTCGTACGAGGAAACTCCCGGTGACGGCACCACGGTGCGCTGGCAGGTTCTGGTGGAATCCGGCCTTCAGGTCAGCGTCGGTTGCCAATACCCCACCGGCGACTGGCAGCCCATCGCCGCGGTATGCGAGAAGTTCGTCGGCGATCTGCGCCCGGGGGCGTGACACCCGGCTCGGACCGACACCCGCATGCCGGGTGCCGCCGCCGGTGAAAGGCACCCCGTCGGAGACGGGTGCTATCTTCTTCGCAGCGTCGGCCGAACAGGCACCTGTGTTCACCGGCGCGGAGCCTGTGGGAGGGGACTATGCGAAATTCCGTGCGCGTGCTGGCCGCTGCCGTCGCCGCGCTGGCGCTGGCCGCGGCGGGATGCGGCTCTGATCCGACTCCCGCTCCGGCCGCCGAGCCGACGATCGATCTCAACGGTCTCGACGTGGGGCCGTACGACGCCACGCCGCGAGATATGGGCAAACCCACCAATCCCGGTCAGGCCGCGTTCTACGAGGCGGAACGACTCGGCAGCACGATGCCGCTGCCGATGGATATCGACCCGGCCTTCACCCATACCGGCAAACTCGACACCCTGGTCTTCCTCGATCCGAAGACGTCGGTGATGAAGGATTTCACCGACCTGAGCAATTTCGCCGAAGACGCCCCGGACCTCATCGGCGGCTTCGTCTCCTACGGCCGCGACGACCCGGACAATCTGGGAAGTGAGCTGGTCAACGCGGCCATGATCTTCCCGACCGAGCAGCGCGCGACCGAGGTCGCCGCGGCGCTGGAGCGGCGCGATTTCGGCCGCGATCCGCAGACCCAAGCGGTCGCCATCCCCAATTACCCGCTGGCGCATGCACATTGGGTGCCGACCAAACAAGCGATCAGCGACTGGTATCCGGCGGGTCGGCTGGTTCTCTTCACCGCGGTCTACGACCAGGCCAAGAACTGGTTCAACAAGGTCGATCTCCCGGCGCTCGTCTCGCGCGCGCAGAAAAGTCTCGACTCCGTCGTGCCCGCGCTCGCGAAATTTCAGCCGACACCGCCGGACAAGCTGATGGACCACCCGATCGACATCGACGGGATGCTCGGCAGGACCATGATCCGGCCGAAGGAGGCCACCGGCGAATGGCTCAACCCGCCAGGGGTCTACCTCGGACATGCGGGGCTGCATTTCAGTAGCGATCCGGGGGAGTCCCGGGTCTGGTACGACCGCGACGGCGTCGACCGCTTCGCCGATTACGGCAACGAGCTGTACCGAGCCCGCGATGCCGCGGCCGCCGCGGATGTCCGCGACGAATTGGGTGGAGCGGAAAAACATTTCAAGCAGGCGGCGCCTCCACGGAATCTTCCGGTCGCGAAATGCCGGGAATACAACGGCAAGGAGGCGTTGGCCGTCCGCTTCTACTGCTCGGTGTACTACGGCAGATATGCCTCGCTGGCCTGGGGGGAGCAGTTGCTGGATGCGCAGCAACGCATTTCGGCCCAGTACGCCATTCTGGTGAAGGCGGAGCCGAAATGAGTACACGATTCGTTCGGGCGGCGGCCGTCGCGGCCTGCCTCGGCGGGCTCCTGGCGGCGACCGGATGCGGCGCGACGATCGGCGGCTGGGCCGGCCCTTCGGAAATAGACGTGCGGAAGCTCGATGTCGGCAACTACGACGTGCGGCCGCTCGATATCCACGTGGACTTCCGGCCGGGCTTCGTCAACGCACCCGAGGCCGCGGGCATGCGCCTCGCCGAGTACGTGGTGACCGCGGATCAGGTCGACCCGGCACTGACGAAGCGCGAGAAGGCGGGCAGCTTCTCCGCCGGCGTCCTGCCCGATGCGCTCGGCAACGAGGACGATATGGAGGCCGTCGCCAAACGCGACCACATGGTGTACGGATTCTCGACCGCGGCCAGCGACAAGGACGCGGGCTGGGGTTTCTCCGGCTGGCCGAAACCCGAGAAGCCCTACTCCACCGTGCTCGCACTGTCGGTCATGCAGTTCAACGACGCCGCAAGCGCCACCCGGGCCGCCACCGATTTCTACAACGCCGATTTCAACGCCCACAAAGACCAGAACCAGTCGGTGCCGCTCGCGAAATATCCCGATGCGCACGCACATTGGCTCCCCGGAACACCATCGATCCGCTCCTTCCTCGCGCACGGCTCCTATGTGGTGTCGGTACTGGCCCTCACGCCGACACCGAACCTGAACAGCCTCACCTCCCTCACCGAGAAGGCCCTGGACGTCGAATTGCCCCTGTTGGACCGGCTGCAGCCGATCTCCGACGAGGACACGGTCAAACTTCCATGGGATCCGGACTACCTGCTCAGCCGGGCGCTCAACACCGGCCAGTCCGGACGTCCGCAATACGGCGACGACAACGGCATATTCGGCCCGCACGGAATTCTGCACTACATGTCCGATCGCAAAGCCGCCGCGCAAAGCGTCGCCGCCCTGAAGGCCGACGAATTCGCCAAGACCTCCGACGCTCTGGTATTGCGCGCCGCCGATGCCGCATCGGCGAAAAAGGCTGTCACCGATCGCATCACCTTCCAGGGCGGCGGCCCCGCCGTCGATCCGGTTCCCGGGCTGACGGATTCGGCATGCGTAGAGAACGGTACGAAGAACGCCGACGGCGGGTCCAAGCGGTACACCTGCATCGTCGCCTACCGCAATTACGTCGGCTATGTGACCTCGAATCAGCTGGTCGATGTCCATCAACGCGCGGCCGCGCAGTACGCCCTGTTCGCCAACAGCCAGTGGCAGCCGTGACTCGACCGCCCACCTCGAAGTCCAGTAAGCTCCGCGACGATACGCGGCCCGCCGAACTACCAGGAGTTTGTTACAGATGGTGATGAGTCCCGGCACCATCGTCGGTGGGTATCGGATCGTTCGCCAGCTGGGCGCCGGCGGGATGGGCACGGTGTATCTCGCCAAGCATCCCAGCCTTCCGCGCATGGACGCCATCAAGGTGCTCAGCGGCGAACTGTCGTCCAACCACGAATTCCGGGGCCGATTCGAACGCGAGGCCAATCTCGCTGCCGGTCTGGACCATCCGAATATCGTGTCGGTCTACAACCGCGGTGAAGAGCACGGCCAGTTGTGGATCGCCATGCAGTACGTCGACGGCACCGACGCCTCGGCCGAACTGGCCCGCGACCCGCATTCGATGACTCCGCTGCGCGCGCTGCGCATTGTTACCGAGGTCGGCAAGGGCCTGGACTACGCGCACCGCCGCGGGCTCCTGCACCGCGACGTCAAACCCGCGAACTTCCTGCTGTCGGTTCCCGAGGACGACGACGAGGAACGTGTCCTGCTCACCGATTTCGGCGTCGCCAAATCCACCGACGACGCGACCGAACTCACCCAGACCGGCAGCTTCGTCGCGACGATCGCCTACGCTCCGCCGGAACAACTTCAGGGCATGGCGGTCGACAGCCGCGCCGACATCTACAGCCTGGGCTGCGCGTTCTACAAGCTGATCACCGGCCAGAACCCGTACCCCGCAAGCCAACCCGCGATGGTCATGATGGGGCATCTCTACGAGCCCCCGCCCCGCGCCACCGCCGTCAACTCCGGCCTCCCACCCGCGATCGACCACGTCTTCGCGCGTGCCCTGGCGAAAAATCCCGCCGACCGCTTCGCCAGCTGCCGCGAACTCACCGACGCCGCCGCGAATGCCCTCACCCCCGGCCACACCCCGGTCCGCACCACCACCTCCCCGACCTACCCCATCCAGGTCTTCGACCCGCGCCCGCAGACCGACCCCCGCACCCCACTCCCCCACCAGACCCAATCCGGAATCCGGACCCAGACCGGCCCCCGCCCCGACCCCGACCTCTCCCGCCTCCTCGAACCGAAACCCAAGAGCCGCAAACCCCTGATCCTCGGCGGAGTCGGCGCACTGGTCGCCGTGGCCTTGGCCGCCGGCATCGGAGTCTGGGCGACACAGGGCAATTCGGGCGGGACGGGTCCGACGACGACGTCGGCATCGGCGGCCGCGACGACGACCCCCGCATCGTCGTACACGTCGGTTGCGCAAGCGCGCGAAGCCAATCCGACGTTCGCGGGCAAAACCATCACGATCGTCGATGTCACCAACGACGACAAACTCGCCATCTACCTGGACGGCACGCCGCAGGCGAAATTTCTCGAAGACCTGGGGTTCGTGTACAACCTCAATTATTCGAAGAAGGGGGATGAGCCGTCACCGCGGCCGATTTCGGACACGGACTACGACGCATTCAAATTCTCCGACGACAGCTACGTTCTCGCGGTACGCAGTGACAAGAGCGCCGGAGGCGGTGGACTACTGGGGCTGCCCTTCCAGTTGACCAGCTCTCGCGCCACCGTTGTTCCACTCGATGATGCTTCGACCGTTGCGGCGATTCGAAATTGGGGAACGAATTCCGAGCAGACCATGCTCACCAAACTGGCACCACTATTGCATGACCGCGTGCGGTAGGAGGGTGCCGCAGGCTGCGATTTCATTCGCAGCGATGCAGGAACGTACGGGGAGGGATATTGCGAAAACCGAATATGTCGACAGCCACGCTGCTGGCGGTCATCATTGCATTCAGCGCTGCATGCGGCTCCGGTCAGGAAAAGCCCGACCGGACAGATCCGTCTCCACACGTCGGTGTCAACGACCTCGACGTCGGTAGTTTCACCACGTCACCGGGGAAGGTTGGAAGCCCGAACCCTGCACGGGCCAGAATTATGGAGGGCCAGAGACTCGGTAGCGTCGCTCCCCTCGCTATGGAAATCGACCCGCGTTTCAAGTACCAGACCGGCGTCACCGATGCCGACGTCCACGCGTGGCTGGACCCGTCGATCGCCGGCATCGACTCCGACAACTTGGATGACGACGCGAAAGGCTTCATCGCGGGCTACTACACATGGGGTAGGTCCGAGAAGGACCTCGGCATAGCCCAGACAATTTCATATTCAGTACTCCTGTTCACTGACCAGGATTCCGCAACAGGCGCCGCAAAGTCTTTGTACGATCGTACGCTTTCGGATCACATCCATGGATCGCCGGAAATGGATTTTCAGCCCGTGACAATCGACGGACATCCCGACATGCGTTCATACTGGGTTCCCGGTGAAGAATATCTGCATTCATACACCGCACACGGCCGATTCGTGATCTATTTGAGCGTTTCGGACGGCGCAAAAGAGAAATTGCATGAAGATTCGCGCGCGGAATTGACCGAGCTGACCACCAAAAGTCTGTCGGTCATCACGCCCGCGATAAACCGCTTCACGCCGACGTCCCCCGAGCAACTCGCGACAGCGCCGGTCGACCGCGACAACATACTCGGCAGAACACTGCGACGCTCCCCCACCGACAGCGCCAAGGACGCCCCAGGATTTTACGACCGGCACGCCGCCCTCCATATGTCATCGGATCCCGGCGCCGATGCAGAATTGTTCTCTGCTACCGGGATGGAATGGATGGCCAGCAACGGGAGTCGGCTGTACCGCGCGAAAGACGCCGCCTCTGCGCAGAAGTTGCTCGTTGCGCACTCCGCGCCGGAGAAGCTCGACCGACTGGTCGGCTCACCCAAGAATCTCCCTTGGATTCGATGCTACGAGTACCGGGGCGATGATTACGGAAGATTCAGATTTCGCTGTTATCTGCGATACAACGAGTACGTTTCGGAAGTCAGTTCCAACCAGCTCATCGACGTTCACCAGCGGGCATCCGCCCAATACGCGATTCTGGAGAACTCGAACTAGCTGCGGAATCTCGTCATGAATCGAGCCATATCATGAGAAAAATCTCGCGCTCCCTGCTTCTCACCTTTGCCACTTTGATTACAGTGGTGGGTTGCGGCGACATCAAGTCCGGATTGCCGGTTTCGGGGGAGATCGATGTCCGACATCTGAATACCGGGCAATATCCGACCGAACCCATCGACACATATCAGGAGTACAGCCATACGGTAGAGAACGGCTCGGCGCTGGCGGAAATTCGATTGATGAATCACATGGTAACCGGCCTCGACGTAGATCCGAGTTTGAAGTACGGCAGCGGGGCTCAGAACTTGGAGAAGAGCTGGGATTTCGAACGAGTACTGTCCAAAGCAGGTGCCGCGGCAGCCCTTCGGAACAAGCCGATGTTCGGCTTCGCCTCCGGGAGCAGCGACCACGAGCCCGATCCGACCGGACAATCTATTCCATCCGCAACGCTGATCACTCTCGCCATAATGCAGCTCCCGAGCAGCGACAGCGCCAATCTCGCTGCCGCCGAGATCGAGAAGGCGGACTTCGATGTAGCACCCGACCGAAACCAATCTGTGCGTCTGGGGAAGTATCCGGAGGCTCATTCCCATTGGCAGCCCGGGACGCCTAGTATCGGCTCGGTCGTGGCCCGAGGTCAGTATGTAGTCAGTACGTTCGCGCAGGCCCCGGACGGAAAACTGGACAATCTCACGGCTCTCGTCGAAAAGACGTATGATAAACAGTTGCCGATGCTCGACTCACTGTCACCTTTGTCAGCCGAGCAAGTGCTCAAACTCGAGCCGGGCCCTGACGACATGATGAGACGGGTTATCAATCCGAACAAGTATTACCTTCCTCGTAACGGATCGCTGGGCACGTACGAGGAGCGGGGATTTCTGCAACTTCAAACCGATAGGGCAGCAGCGAAAGCGCTCTACGAATCCACACATATCGATCGGTTCGCGGTTTCGGACGCCTACAGTCTGATGTCGCGAGATTTCAATTCCGGAGGTAACGCACAGGCATTCGGAAAAGGAATAATGCGGAATGTCGACGGTGGAGCCATCGTGTATCGAACCGCTGGTCAATCCTCCGCCCGCGATGCCTATGACAAGCTCTTGACCGATCCCGACACCCGCTCGACGCCCAAGAACCTTCCGAACTCCAAATGCAAGCAGCTTCCCGACAACGGCTATTATCGACAATTCACCTGCGCGATACAGTACCGGAATTATGTAGCGGTCACATGGAGCCGG